>CALBVI010000208.1 GCA_937969395.1 uncultured Spongiibacteraceae bacterium
TAAGTGTATGCTGTATTTACTTACTTAAATATCAGATCATGGCTGTTGCGTATAAGCTTTAGCGGCTTTACCGCCGCGCTGTAGTTTCTGTAACTGATCGCCTGTTTCTGCGCGGTTATTTTTTACCGCATCCATCAACTTTTCTTCTGCTTTTTTAATTTTTTCTATGCTCGTTCTAACAAGTAACGTGAGCTCTTTATTTTGATTGCACTCGGTTACGATGTCTTGAGCGAATGCCTTCTTAATTAATTGTAGGCGTTCGGTTTCTAGTTGCTCCATTTCTTCCCATTCATCTGCTTGATTTGCCTGCAGTTGTCGTTCTATGAGCGCTAGTATGGTTTGAGTGGCTGCGGCGAGTGTTGTCGCACGTTTCGACATAGTGTTTTCCGGCTATCGTTTATTAAATGTTAGATGAAAAGATGGACAGCCTAGCTCTAACTCAGCCATTAGGCAATCAACTAATAATGCGATTACCAAAGTGGCAAACTCTGTTCGTTCGTCCTGCAAATCTAGCGGCAATTATTTGCCGTTAGATTTGATAAATAAGTGTATTCCTTTTTATTAATGGAAAATGTTCTTAAAAAATCCAATAAAAACATCGGCTTATAGTGTTTTTTGTTTTTGGCATAGCTATTGCTTTGTCAGTAGCAAGGCTGATGTTACGGGAGTATGTCTCGTTAGGCAGCAGCAAAATAATTTATACGTGTGTTAGTCAGCTCGTTACAAGTCGGAGAATCGATATGCCTTTAGTCATTAACAGTAATATTTCAGCGCTAAATTCCCAGCGACAGTTGGTGAAATCTGGTGACGATCTATCGCAAGCAATGGAGCGTTTGTCATCAGGTAGGCGGATCAATACTGCTGCAGATGATGCTGCAGGTCTTGCCATTTCTAACCGTCAAACCTCTGCAATACTCGGTTTGAATCAGGCGGTACGAAATGCTAATGATGGTATATCCATGATCCAAACCGCTGAAGGCGCGTTGGACGAAACTACAAATATTTTGCAGCGTATGCGAGAGCTGGCGATTCAGTCCGCTAACGGCATTTATTCTGATGTTGATCGCGCAACGCTAGATGCAGAGGCGCAGCAGTTAAAGAGTGAACTTGATCGTATTTCTGAGTCCACTACTTTTAACGGTCAGGCATTGCTGGATGGTACTTTAGGCGATGTTGACTTGCAGGTGGGTTCAGAGGCGAACCAAACTATTCGCATTCAGGTGCCTTCTTTTAGTTCATCTTCGTTGGGTGGTACTGCGGGTGATTTGATCAGTGAAGAGATGGCTAGTGCTGCACTAGCAGATTTAATCGCACTGGATACCGATGGTGACCTTGTTATAAATGGTACCGATATTAGCGATCTATCAGGTATAGGTTCTGTTAATGAAGCACTCGCCATTTTTAATGCTGATCTCGACGGAAAAGGTGCTGAGGTATCTACTCTGGTTACCGTAGAGGCCGGTAGTGGCGGTAACGGTATTTTAAGAGCCGGTACTGACACTTTGACCATAGCCGTTACTGATGGCGACCAAAACGTACAGAGCTATGTGATCAGCGGCACCAATAGCTTGGATGAGCTGGTTGATGCGATCAATGAGCAAACTGCTGTTTCTGCCACTATTGATACAGATACAGGGCGCCTGGTATTAAGTCAGGCGGGTATCGAGCAAATTAACATTACCGATAGTACAACGGCTGCTGCGTCGGGTATTACCGATGGTGCAACACAGCTATCATTGGTAATAACCGATACGAGTACTGATCAAAATGGTGTAACAGTTGAGCAGGGTACGATTACTGATGCTCAGTTGCTTGCAATAGGGCTCAATGTCAATGATAGCAACGGTAATTTGGTCGGACAAACAGTCACATCACCTGCAGCAAGCCTAGGTGCAGGTGATTTAATAATTAATGACATTGAAATAGGTGCTATCGCGGATGATGCCACTGCGGCCAATGTGGCGGCTAATACAATACAGGCAATTAATGAACTGTCTGATGAGCACGGTGTTGTTGCGTCATTAGTATCAGGTTCGACAACTGATATACAGCTGCGCGGAACAACAGGCGATGATATATCAATCGTATATGGTATTAATGCGACAGCTGCAGATGTGCTTGCTGCGACAGGTTTTCAGGAGCGCAATGCCGTAAGTGGTTCTGGCTCGGTGTCGAGTATCGATATCAGTACTGCCGCGGGAGCACAGTCTTCTATCCCAATTATTGATGCAGCCCTAGAGCAAATTAACTCTACCCGTTCGCAATTGGGTGCGGCCAATAACCGTTTGGACTTCACCATTAGTAATTTGATGAATGTCTCTGAAAATACCGCTGCAGCACGCTCGCGTATTGTCGATGCGGATTTTGCAGCTGAAACTGCGAATCTTTCTCGGGCTCAGGTACTTCAGCAAGCCTCAACGGCGATGTTAGCTCAGGCAAATGCGGCGCCACAGCAGGTTTTAACGTTATTGAACGGATAATAAGAGCTGAGTAAGAAGCAGTGCCGATTGGTTTAAGTCGGAACTGCTTCTCATTTTTTTATAAAAAGCACCGTTTTCTTCGAGTGCTTCTTGTTGATTTTCACCTCTGTAAAAATCATGCGAGCTTAACTCACTGAAAAATAAGATTATTTTTTAAGTGGTTGGGCTTTCGCCTGTCTGATTATATATCACTAAAGTTTATTTATGTTTCGTCGATAACCCTTTTACAGCAGCTAGACATTTAGAGTAGTTGCGCGTTAGGAGCTGGTCAGTTGACTGGCATTAGCATAAATTAACGAGGAGGCTCCCATGCCTTTAGTGATTAACAGTAATATATCTTCGCTTAACTCGCAGCGTCAGTTAGTTAAATCCGGGGCAGAACTGGATCAAGCTATGGAGCGTCTGTCTTCAGGTAAGAAAATCAATACGGCGGCGGATGATGCGGCAGGTCTTGCAATTTCTAACCGTCAAACATCAACTATTCTTGGTTTGAATCGTGCGGTAGAGAATGCCAACGATGGTGTATCTTTAGTGCAAACCGCTGAAGGTGCGTTGGACGAAACCACTAACATCTTACAGCGTATGCGGGAGCTATCGATCCAGTCTGCTAACGGTATCTACTCTGATACTGACCGTGCAACTTTGGATGCGGAAGTCCAGCAATTAAAGGCTGAAGTCGATCGTATCGCTGAAACGACTTCGTTTAACGGACAAAACATCCTCGATGGTTCATTAGGGGATGTTGCCCTGCAAGTGGGCTCTAATGCCAATCAGACCATTGATTTTACCGTTGATGGCTTTAATGCATCATCATTAGGTGGCTCAGGTGGCGACTTGATTGGTGAGGCGACGGCTGGTGGCCTAGCGAGTTTAACTGCATTTGATGCGGCTGGTACCACAACTACTTTGCAAGTTAATGATGTAGATATCAGTGCCTTGTCAGGTGCTACAACGCTTAATGAAGCGCTAGACATTATTAATTCTGACTTGGATGGCAAAGGCGCAGAGGCATCAGCTTTAGTGTCCTATGAAACGGACGATGTTGGTGATGGTCAATTGATTGCTGGTACTGACGAATTCATATTGACGGTAACTGATGGTGATGGTCTAACTCAGGTTTATGAGATTACTGACACCAAAAACTTGCAAGAGTTAGCAGATAAAATTAATAGTGATACGGCTATTACTGCTTCGATCTCTACCGACACCGGTAAGTTGGTGTTAAGTCAAGAAAATGTTGTCTCGATTGTGGGTACAGGTGTTGGTGGCGGTGCGGCTGCGGCTGGTATTGGTGGTGCGGAAGAGGATAATTTCCGCTTATCGTTTAATGATACTAGCTCTGATGGCGCGGGTGTTAAAGTTGAAACAGCAGCGGTAGCGGCGACTAATGGTCTATCTATTGCATTGGGTGTCGACTTTCAGACTGATGAAGGCAACATACGTGGTGAAGTGCTGACTGATGCCGGTACTGCGGCGCTAAACGAAGGCGATCTAGTCATCAATGGTGTCGAGATTGGTGCTGTTACTGATGGTGCAACAGCTGGTTTGCAGGTCTCAAATGTGATCGAAGCGATTAATGCTAAATCATCTGAAACGGGTGTTGTTGCTTATGCTGCCGGTACCGGTAATGAAGCCATTGAGTTGTCCTCTACTAAAGATGGCCAAATCTCGGTTGCCTATGGTATAGGTACTACCGCGGCTACTATCCAAGATGCTACTGGTCTACAGCGACGTAATGATGCGGCCGGTGCGGGTTCTGTGTCGGGTGTTGATATATCTACTCAGGCTGGTGCTCAAGCGGCGATTGATGTTATTGATGTGGCTCTGGAACAGATCAATACACAGCGTTCTGAGTTAGGTGCGATCAGTAACCGTCTTGACTTTACTGTCAGTAACTTGATGAACGTTTCTGAGAATACAGCGTCAGCTCGTTCTCGAATTGTTGATGCGGATTTCGCGTCGGAAACGGCTAACTTGTCTCGTGCTCAGGTACTACAACAGGCGTCAACAGCTATGCTGGCTCAGGCCAATGCAGCACCGTCACAAGTGTTATCTTTGCTACAATAAGTGGTTAGTGGTAATTGATTTTTGGCTGGCGTACTTACAAGAGTGCGCCATGCTTAAAATCTCTGGAAGAGGGTGTAACCTATGAATGAAGTAAGTACCAATCATACTGTTGGTGGCAATGCCTCAGTAGCTGTGACTTCATTAAACAAACCCGAAGTGGATAGTACTCAGGTTAAGGCCTCGGTAAGTAGCAATCTAGAAAGGGATAGCGAGCCAGAGCAACAAGTGGCTGCGAAACTTGAGTTAGAGGCTGCTGTTGCTAAAATGAGCGATTTTATACAAGCTGAGCAGCGTGATCTGAGTTTTAGTGTTGATGAAGACTCTGGAGAGACTGTCGTAAAAGTTATCGATCGTGAAAGCGGGGAGTTGGTCCGTCAGATTCCAAATCAGGATGTTTTGGATTTAGCGGAAAGTCTTACTAAAAACGACCCTGTGCATCTGATTAGCGTTTACGGTTAAAAAGATTGTACTTTCCTTTAAAAGGCGCGCCTCTTGGCGCGCCTTTTGCATTTTATACCATTAATGTTGTTACAAACGCTTCTCTTAGGTAGGCCTTTATAGCCATCTGACAAGAAATGAGCGTATATTAGAAAAATAGAGTCTAAGGCTAGCATACAGCTTATTTGGCAGAGGCCGATAAGACACAATAGAATCGTCAGTTATAGGGTTATCTCTATATCCATAAATATGTGGATATTAACTTCTTAAAATAGGTCGAAATCGTGGAAGTAGGAAGTGACATTATCAGCTCGCTTGGGGCGGGTTCAGGTATCAATAGCGGCAGCATTGTTGAGCAGCTGGTAGAAATCGAGCGTACCTCTAAAATGGACCCGATTGATGCTAAACGTGATACTTATGAAACGCAAATATCTGATTATGGATTGATGCGCAGCGCTTTATCATTGCTACAGGAGAGCGCTGACCTACTCATCGATGGTGACAGCTTTGGTGCGAAGAATGCAACGTTTACTGATAGTGACGCACTAGTGCCATCGTCTTTAGATGAAAGCGCCCCTGTGGGTGATTACAGCTTTGAAGTTCTCGCTATAGCTTCTGCGCAATCTATATCTACTATGGCTGGTTTTGACACGATTAATGACGAGGTAGGTGAAGGTGAATTAACCATCAGCCTTGGTGAGTGGGATGATACTCTCGACCCTCCTGAGGCGTTTACAGTTAATGCTGATATAGACGCGCTGAATATTACAATTGACGATACCAATAACACGTTAACCGGCTTGCGTGACGAGATTAATGCCAAAGCGGCAGAAGCAGATGTAGGCTTACAGGCAACTATTATCAATGATGGTAGCTCTTATCGGTTGGTAATAACGGCAGAGTCTGGCGCTAGTAACGAAATTAAAATATCGGTGGATGAGGGCGGTTTAGCGGCTGATAACCTCGATGATAGTGGTTTGTCTCGCTTTGCTTTTGAAGAGGGAGTGGCTGGTGTTAATCAGCAAATGAGCCAGAATCAAACCGGTGCTGATGCTTCGATTGTAGTAAATGGTTTAACGGTTTCGCGCAGTAGTAATACGATTGATGATGTTCTTGAGGGTTTTGAATTTTCACTGGTGTCTGCAGCGCCAGGTGAAATTATGTCAATCAGTATCTTCGAAGATAAGGACTCTGCTGAAGAGGCAGCTCGTGGTTTTGTCGATGCCTACAATGCTTTTTTAGAAGCGGTTGAGGTTTTGGTTGGGGAGGATGAGGAAACAGAAGAGAACGGTAGTTTGTATCGAGACTCTACGACTAACTCAATCCTAAGTAGTATTCGCAGTACTATCGCAAGTGCTATTCCGGGTTTAGAGAATGACTATACTTCATTGGCGACGATAGGCATTCGTACTGAGCTCGACGGAACGATGAGTATTGATGAAGATACTTTTACCGATGCATTTGATGATAACTTCGACTTGGTGAAATCATTATTTACGCCAGAAGTTTCTTCTAGTAATAGCGGTATTACGGTAACGGGCTTCGGCGACCAAACGGTTGCAGGAAATTATGATGTCGTGATTACTCAGGACCCAACAAAAGCACTATTAGTAGGTTCAGCTTCTACAGCAGACCTTTCAGTAGCGGCAGCTGATGACTATGATTTTGTCATCAGTGTTGATGGAGTAACCTCTGAAACGATCAGCTTAACTCCGGGTACTTATACCAATGATGAGTTGGCTTCTCATATTCAATCGCAAATAAACAATGATGTTAATTTATCGAGTGATAGGGTTGATGTTGCGGTGGTTTGGGATACTGATCATTTTGAAATCACTTCAAACGCCTACGGTGCAAAGGGTGATATTTCAATCACTGTCAGTGGTATCTCGGCTGCCAACTTAGGTTTAGATACTGGTACTAGTACAGCTGGGTTAGATGTTACCGGTACAATTGATGGTGAGAGTGGCTTTGGTATAGCCAATGTTTTATTGCCGACTTTAAATAGTGATCCTTACGGGCTGACTTTGGTCGTTGATCCTGGGGCGACAACGTCAACCGTTAGTTTTTCTAGTGGTTTTGGCCGTGAGTTGAGTAGCCTATTGGACAGTGTTCTTGAGTCAAATGGTTTGATTGAAGTAAGAGAAGATAATTTAGAGACCAGAATTGATGAGCTTGACGATGATGAAGAGCTTGCTGAGCGACGTATTGATGCGTATGAAGCACGGCTATTGGCTCAGTATTCAGCGATGGAGGCTATAGTGGCTAGCATTAATAGTTCTGGTGATACCCTGGATGGCCTTTTTGAAATATTATCATTTACTGCTTCCCAGTCATAATTTTTGAATTTTTTACGCTATTATAGATAGTTGATTGATAGTGTTAAGCCTTCCATGCTTGTAGTTATTTGGCGGTTAGCTTTTAGCTAGCCGCCGTTAATTATGCGAGATAATAATAAGCCTTTTACTTTAATTAGGCCTAGATTGGATCTATTGTTGCGATGTCAGTTTTGTCATTGATTGGCCGAAAAAATGAATTGTTTGCTGATGATGTTGCACGTTATCAGGGCGAACTTAGTGATAAGGTTTCCTCTTCCTCATTTTTGGTGCTTGGCGGTGCCGGTTCTATCGGTCAGGCTGTCACTAAAGAAATTTTTAAACGAAACCCTAAAAAACTTCATATTGTCGATATTAGTGAGAATAATTTAGTTGAGTTGGTTAGGGATATACGAAGTTCCTTTGGTTATATTACCGGCGATTTCAAAACCTATGCGCTAGATATCGGTTCTATTGAGTTCGATGCGTTAATGGCTGCTGACGGCTGTTATGATTTTGTGCTTAATTTGTCGGCATTAAAGCATGTACGCAGTGAAGAAGATCCATTCACGCTGATGCGCATGATTGATGTCAATATTTTCAATACAAATAAAACCATCCAAATGGCGATCGACAACGGCGCTCAAAAATATTTTTGTGTCTCCACTGACAAAGCCGCCAATCCTGTCAATATGATGGGTGCTTCAAAAGCCATTATGGAAATGTTTTTAATGCTGCGCAGTCAGGGTATAAAAATATCAACCGCTCGGTTTGCTAATGTTGCTTTTTCTGATGGCTCTTTATTACACGGTTTTAATCAGCGTATTCAAAAGCGTCAACCTATAGTTGCCCCCAATGATGTTCGTCGATATTTTGTTACCCCTGAAGAGTCGGGAGAGCTGTGTTTGATGTCATGTATTTTTGGTGAAAATCGCGATATTTATTTTCCTAAGCTGACCGCAGCATTAGATTTAATCAGTTTTTCAGATATCGCAGTTAATTATTTAAAAAATTTAGGTTATAAGCCTTATTTGTGTGCATCGGAAGATGAGGCGCGAAGGCTGGCTGCTGAATTACCTGATAAAGGTCAGTGGCCTTGTTTCTTTTCGGCGAGCAACACGACAGGTGAGAAGGATTTTGAAGAATTTTATACAGAAGCAGAAACCTTAGACGTGAAACGATTTGAAAGTGTGGGCATTATCAAAAAGGAAGCTGTGGTAGATTCGACATTGGTGGATATGTTTGAGCGTGAAGTGGCTGCAATGAAAAACTCAGGACAATGGACAAAGAGGCAGTTGGTTGAATTATTCACGGCTATGATCCCAGATTTTGCTCATAAGGAAACGGGTTTATATCTTGATTCAAAAATGTAGGTGATAACGTTGTTGAAGTATCGTTTTGTTTGAGTGTTTTTTGGGTGGTTTATGCGAACTATAAATATAGCAGGGCGAATGGTAGGTGGAGATTACCCGCCGCTGGTTATTGCCGAACTTGGCATTAACCACAATGGTTGTTTACAAACCGCTAAAGAAATGGTCGATGCGGCTGCCCGAGCGGGTGTAGAGGTACTTAAGCATCAAACCCATATAGTTGAAGACGAAATGAGTGCTGCTGCTCGTAGTGTTATACCTGGTAATGCGGATATCTCTATATACGATATTATGGCGGCGTGTGCTTTGTCTGAAGAGGATGAAGTTGCATTGAAAGATTATGTCGAAGCCAAGGGCATGATTTTTATTAGCACGCCATTTTCTCGCGCTGCGGCTGAACGACTGGAGCGAATGGGTGTTGCGGCATACAAGATAGGGTCGGGTGAGTGTAATAACTATCCGCTCATAAAACATATAGCGGCTTATGGTAAGCCGGTTATTTTAAGTACTGGTATGAATACGCTGGAGAGTGTTGCTCCCGCTGTTGCTATTTTTGAGCAGTACAACGTACCTTACGCCTTAATGCATACGACTAACCTTTATCCAACACCGCCGCATTTAGTTCGCTTGGGGGCGATGGTTCAGCTGGCTAAAGCGTTTCCTCGTGCAGTAATTGGGTTGTCAGATCACACGATAAATAACATAGCTTGTTTGGGCGCTGTTGCCTTAGGTGCTTCGATTCTTGAGCGGCATTTTACCGACACGATGGATCGAGATGGTCCTGATGTTATTTGCTCGATGGATGAGGGAAATTGCCGCCAACTTATTAATGATTCTCGGTTGCTATTTTCTGAACTGGGTGGAAATAAAGAGCCTGCTAAAGAAGAGCAGGTGACAATGGATTTTGCTTTTGCCACGGTGGTAACCATTGCGCCAATAAAAAAAGGAGAGGTTTTCTCTGCGCAGAATTTATGGGTTAAGCGCCCTGGTACTGGCGAAATCAGAGCAGAGCACTATGAATCTGTTTTGGGGAAGAGAGCATGTATAGATCTTGCTGTCGATACACATATTAGCTATCAGGATGTTGAGTAATTGCGTAACAAGCGAGTGATTATTACAGGGGCGACTGGTTTTGTTGGCGCTGCATTAACTGGTTATTTGGCTACTAAAAATATTGAAGTTATTGCAGTTTCTCGGCAACGAAAATCTGGGGTTCATTACGTCTCAAGTTACTTAGATTGTCCTCCTGGCGATATGGTTATTCATTTGGGGGAAGAATCCGATCGACATAAAGCGAATAATCTAGGGGCTGAATATGAAGCGTCAGCGATAGAGACAACTGCTTTTTTGTCCGATGCTTTTTCGGGTAATATTATTTATGCCTCATCAGCTGTTGTTTATGGTGATAAGAATAGTGAACCGAATAAAGAAGACGACTCCGTAGCTGCGACCGACATTTACAGTCATATTAAGTTGCGTAATGAAAGAGTTGTTACTGAGCATGCTGGTTCTGTCTTACGCTTGTCGAATTTGTACGGAAAGGGTATGGCAACCAATAATGTGCTATCTGATATTATTTCTCAGCTGGATAAACCGGGCGTGGTGACTGTACGTGATGCTAGTCCGGTGCGAGATTTTCTATTTATTGATGACTTGTTAGCGGCGATATTGGCTTTGGTGTTAGAGCCTACTCCGGGTGTTTTTAATGTAGGTTCGGGACAGGGCTGTTCAATTAGGCAATTAGCTGAGTTGTTGTTAGAGTTGACCGGGCAAGCAGATCGGGAAATTATCTCGGTTCAGCCATTGGACAGTCATTCCGTTAATACTTTAGATATTTCAAAAATCCAGCAGTCTGTTGGTTGGCGTCCTGCTGCCGCGATGAATCAAAATTTATCGCAGTTGTTTTAAATCAGATAAGTACTTGAGTGAAAAAGCATTGATTAATAAGCGTAAGATCGCAGTTTTTACCGGCAATCGTGCAGAGTATGGTTTGCAGTTTCCTATTTTAAAAGCGATTGAAAAACATCCGAGTTTAGATTATCAGTTGCTCGTTTCAGGTGCTCATCTTGATAGTAACTTCGGTAATACTTTAGGTGAAATTCAGCAAGATGGTTTTCACATCGATGCGGAAATTAGTATCGATATGGGTGAGGATAATACGCGTGCAACAGCGCAGGCAATTGGCTCGGGTATTCTTTCTATTAGTGCGGCGCTAGAGCAATTAAAGCCCGATATGATGGTGGTTTATGCTGATCGCTTTGAAGGTTTTGCGGCAGTCATTGCGGCCAGTCAAATGAATATCCCCACTGCTCATATCGAAGGTGGTGATCTCACTGAGGGCGGTGCGTTAGATGATTCGGTGCGCCATGCGATGACCAAGCTTTCACATTTACATTTTACTACTAATGAGCAGGCTAGTATGCGTGTGCTGGCCATGGGTGAAGAGCCTTGGCGAGTTCATACTGTTGGGTTTCCTGCGATTGATATGATTTCACAAGGGGGCTTTGCTAATGCGGATGAGCTGAGTGAGGAATTGGCTTTAGACCTTACTCGCCCCATCGTGTTATTTACTCAGCACTCGATTACGACTGAGTTTGAACTTGCAGCGGGGCAAATAGCCACCTCGATTGTGGCAATGAGGCAAATGGCTGCCGCCGGCGTGCAAGTGATTATGACTTATCCTAATAATGATGCTGGAGGAAGAACTATTATCAAGGCATTAGATGCTCTAGCTACGGAGGGCGTCGAAGGTATTCAGGTACATAGTTCTTTGGGGCGTGTTCGCTATCATGGCTTATTAGCGCTGGCAAAGAATAATGCTATTAAAATCGCGTGTGTTGGAAACTCTTCATCAGGGATGAAAGAAACCCCTATTTTTGGCTGCCCAACGGTAAACATTGGTTCTCGACAACAGGGGCGTTTACGCGGAGGTAATGTTTTAGATGTTGATTATGATGTTGAGTCCATTATCCGTGCAGTTAATCAGTGTTTTGATGACGAGACATTTAGGTCTACATGTCGTGAAACTGATAATCCGTATTATTTGGGTGATGCTGGTAAGAAAATTGCAGATGTTCTTGCAGACGTTGAGTTGGGTCAATCATTGATTCGCAAAGCTATGACGTTGAAAGGTGAGAGTAATAATGGCTGGTATCGATAAGTCATTGCTGCTTTTAGTGTCTACATAATAGCCGGTAACAATTGATAGGTAGCTAATACATGTCCGAAGCGACAGTACGTGATTGGAAAAAAACACTATTAAAGTATGATGCGCTTATTAGTGATGCCATTAGCTGTCTTAATGATTCCATGATGCAGATAGTATTAGTTGTCGATGAAGCCAATCGATTAAAGGGGACTATTACCGATGGTGATGTGAGGCGTGGCTTGCTTGCCGGTGTTGAGCTGCGTAGCTCGCTTAAAAGTATTATTAATCAGGAGCCGTTAGTGGTGTCGCCAACAATGACACGAGAAACGGTTTTCCAGTTGATGCAGGTAAACCAGGTTCGACAATTACCCGTGGTAGATGATGAGCGTTGCGTGGTTGGTTTGCATCTATGGGACGCACTGTTAGTGCCTGCATCTCGAAATAATATAATGATTATTATGGCCGGGGGTAAGGGAACTCGGCTCCGTCCGCAAACAGAAAGCTGCCCTAAGCCATTATTAGCGGTAGCAGGTAAGCCTATGCTTGAGCATATTATTGAGCGAGCGAAGGGCGAAGGCTTTCATCATTTTGTACTGGCTATTCATTATTTGGGTCACATGATTGAAGACTATTTTGGTGATGGAAGTCGTTGGAATGTAACCATTGAATACTTGCGCGAAGAATCTCCGCTTGGGACCGCTGGCGCTTTATCGCTGTTACCTCATGCGACTGAGTTGCCTATTTTGATTACTAATGGTGATGTGCTCACTGATATCCATTATGGCGACATTGTTGATTTTCATAATAGCCACGACGCGCAAGCGACTATGGCGGTACGTCAGGATCAGTTTGAGTACCCTTTTGGTGTGGTTGAAACTGATGGAGTCGATATTGTTGGTTTTGATGAGAAGCCTGTGATGACGAGTCAGATTAATGCAGGTATTTATGTCTTAAACCCAGATACATTACGGCAGTTAGAAGAAAATGAATTTTGTGATATGCCGACATTATTTAGTATTTTAAAAGATCGGGCATTACGCACGATAGCCTATCCAATGTATGAGCCTTGGCTTGATGTTGGTCGACACGATGACCTTGATTTGGCGAGAAAAAACCATCCAGAAAATTAGTCAAATATTGCCCAAGCTTCCCGCGTAGTATTGAAAAGCAGTCATGTATGAATAAAACCAGAATCATAGCCCGTATCGATGTTAAAAATGAGTATGCTATTAAAGGTATTCATCTTGAAGGCTTGAGAAAAGTTGGTAATCCTAATGACATGGCAAAACGTTATTATGAGCAGGGCATTGATGAGGTTTTATTTATGGATGCAGTTGCTGCGTATTATGATAGG
>CALBVI010000209.1 GCA_937969395.1 uncultured Spongiibacteraceae bacterium
TAGGCAAACTCGCCTCTTTGCTTAAGTAAGAGCCGTAGATAAGCATTGTTCCAACACCAAGTGACAGGGAGAAAAATGCCTGCCCCATCGCCGCCAAAATAAGTGAAGGTTTTATTTGAGAAAGATCCGGCAATAGATAAACACGCAAACCCTCCATCGCCCCTTGCTGTGTTAATACATAAGCAATTAAGGCAAACATAATAACGACTAAAATAGGCATAAGCCGTGTTGACCATTTTTCGATGCCAGACTCAACACCCTTGGCGACAATCGCCATGGTAAAAATCATAAAAACAAACATAAACAGGATATTTCTTTCCAAGCTAAAACTTGTTAGCCATAAACTCAATTCAGTCATACCTAATAAATGGCTAACTGATTCAAGCAAAAAAGCTAACATCCAACCTGCAACAATGGCATAAAAACTCAGGATCAAACTCGCAACAACAACACCATAAATACCGACACCAGCACCCACTTTACGAGTGATGCCTTGCGGTGAAATGTTACGTAAAGCTGTCACCATATTTGCCTGCGCATAGCGACCGATAACTAACTCGGCCATTAACGCTGGGTAGGCCAAACAAAACGCCATAATAAAATACACTAAAACAAAAGCAGCGCCGCCGTTACTGGCAGCCTGAGTTGGAAAGCCCCATATATTACCTAAGCCGACAGCTGAGCCTGCCGCAGCCATGACAAAGCCTGTAGTTGTAGTAAATTTTTCTCTCGCCTTCATTGCCAGCCTTTTTTATTAAAGTTAAGCCAATATACGCAAAATATTGAATCTGTAATAATGTGAAAATCATTAAAGCTTCAGTAAGAGCTAGTTTATAGCTTGTTAATTCACCTGGAAATCAATACCAAATTCATTTTTCAATCTAGTGATTGATGATCTGCAATGCACTTCTAGCATTTCTTCTATGTATTCATCGGAAACCAACGACAGTAAATTATATTTTTCTGGCGCAACATTTTTATGTCCATCGCCAAGGTTCAATGTCGAAGTAGAAACATCTAAAAAATCTGCTACAAGTTCAGGCTTACTCTTTATATCTTCAGTTTTCATAACAAGTAATTTATCCTCGGGAAAGGTATTTACAATTGATTGAAATGACTGACTCCAATATTTTAAATACGCTTCTATCGAGTAGACTTTATGTTGCTTTAAAACCCTGTCTTTTTCCGAAAATGGATTTAATTTTTCTTGAAAGAAAATCTCATGCCACATTGCAATAACATCTTCACTTGTAGGCGGGTAATTTATAGTATGGTTCATCATAGAATCCATCCATGATAAAGGTTCTCTGATCGTTAAAATATACTTTGAATCAGGATAAGCGCGATATAACAAATCTGGGCGATAACCTAAAAATCCTGTGGATTCAATATCCAACCAAATTCTTTTATCTCGTTTAATTAACCAATCTATATATTGCTGATCCGATATTATATTTTGATAATGAGTATTAATGACTTTTATCATATCAACGCGGTCAGGTTCATGGCTCGCTCGGTAATTTTGATCAAAAATCGCAGCAAAGGAGGTAGTTCCCGACTTAGGAGAACCAATACAGAAAGCATGGAGCAGCCTAGGATGAATATTATTTCTCAACCGATCAGGTAATAAATACTTCACCTGATTTAGCACAATATCTTTAACCATAAAACTATAACCCTCAATCGATTTGATCTACAGATATCTAACCTGAATTTCTCACACAACAGCATGCATGTACACAATAGCAAATGCGCTTCATTTATTGATCTAAAAAACGCTTCACTATACGATTAAAAATATCCGGCTTCTCGGCGTGTAACCAATGCCCTGTCCCCTGAATAACTTTTAACTGCAAATTAGTAAACAAACGTTCTATTTTCTCGCGGTGCTGCTCTTGAATATAATCAGACAGCTCGCCTTTGATAAATAAAGTTGGCTTAGCAAAAGCGGACATCGCGTCTATACCATTGCGTATATCATCGTAACCCTGCTCCAAGGCATCAACATTCATTCGCCATGCAAATAAGCCATCTTCATTACGGTATAAATTCTTTAATAAAAAGTTACGGGTTCCAGCGTCGTCTATATATTGTCTTAAAATAGTTTCTGCATCTGCTCGCCGGGTTAATGTTGATAAATCAACTCCCCGCAACCCCTCAAAAACCGTACTGTGATGGCTACCGTAAGATACCGGCGCAATATCTGCGACGATTAATTTCTGCACACGGTTAGCTTGCTGCAAGGCAAGTTGCATCGCCACTTTACCGCCCAATGAATGCCCTAAAATACGCGCTGAAGCCAAACCGTAATGATCCATCAGACGAGTAATATCATCAGCCATATCACTAAAACACATTGAGTCACTATGAAATGAACGACCATGATTGCGCAGGTCCGGACTATATACTTGGTATTGCTCAGATAGCGGCTTAGCAATCGTTCCTAAATTTGCTCCCATACCAAAAAGTCCGTGTATTAAAATAACCGGCTCACCCTCACCAACCACTGTATGGTGTAACAACTGACTATTTATACTCGACGTCACTAAAGCTCCTCAATATTTCTACAAATCATGATTTAAAGACATTCTAAAATAAGGCAGAAAAACGCTTACCACTCTGTTTATAAGACTAACTTACAGCCTCGGTCAAATCAGGTAAAACTTCTATTTAGCAGCAGTGATTGTTAGAATCACCGGCAATGACCTCACACAGTCAATTATTTA
>CALBVI010000210.1 GCA_937969395.1 uncultured Spongiibacteraceae bacterium
CCGCCGGCAAAGCCATCACCAAAGCACCGGAAAACATCCACGAAGCCCAACCTACGAGTTGCCATAATCCAGCATTACTAAAAAAGCCACTGCCTATAGGCATAATATGAAAGCTCTCCATAAAAACTTCAATCATCGCTAAATGGCCGTTCATTACTAAAAACACCAAAGTAATTAACATCAAATGAAATTGACTTAATACAGTTACACTCACACCATTAGTAGGATCAACCGTTTGCGCAAAACCCAAACCCATTTGCATAGCAATAATTTGACCAGCGACAACAAACAACTGCAACACCAGCTGCAGCAAAAAACCTAAGGCAATACCTATCAGTACTTGTTGTGCGATTAAGATAAAAGCGGGGATAGAAACAGGATCAATCTGAGGCATTGGCGGTAATACAGGGTAAACAGCTATAGTCAGTAAAACTGCCAAAATAACTCGAATACGTCCTGGTACCAATTGCGTACCAGTAATCGGAGCAGCCATTAAAAAGCCACCAATGCGAAAGAAAGGCCACATATAGGAGCCAACCCAGCCACCGATGACGGCACTATCAATTTCTAACACGGCGGTCCATTTTACTACAAAAGAACATGGCTACTCACTAGTCTTTATCTAACATCATTAACTCAAAGTTATTAACTAATTAAAGACGGGATATTACCGACCAAATTTTGAACAAAGCTAATAATTTCATTCAATAAAAAAGGCCCAAAAATCATTAACATTGTAAGCGTGGTGATTAAGCGCGGAAGAAAACTTAAGGTTTGTTCATTAATTTGCGTGGCTGCTTGAAACACACTTATGATCAAACCGACTATCAAAGCTGGCACTACCATAATGCTAACCAATAAAATAACTAGCATAATAGCTTCACGAAAAATATCGACCGTTGACTCTGGCGTCATATCACTACCCCGCTGATACGCTTAACATTAAATTCGTCAATAACCATAACTTGCAGCTAAGGTACCAATAATCATTGCCCAGCCATCAACCAAAACAAAAATCATAATTTTAAACGGTAAAGAAATAATAATTGGCGACAGCATCATCATACCCATTGCCATCAAAACACTGGCAACAACCATATCAATGACCAAAAATGGAATAAATAGAATAAAGCCAATTTGAAAAGCAGTCTTTAACTCACTGGTTAGAAATGCAGGCGCCAACACGAAAAAAGGTGTTTCCTCAGGGGTCGCAATATCTGTTGTATTAGAAATACGCATAAACAGCTCAAGATCAGACTCTCGTGTTTGTGACAACATAAAGGTATGAAAAGGTCTAGATGCGGCTTCAATCGCGGTTAAAGAGTCTATCGACTCATTCATATAAGGTTGCAATGCCTGCTCATTAACCGCTTCAAACACAGGCATCATGATAAAAATGGTAAGAAAAAGAGACAAGCCTAAAATAATTTGATTTGACGGTGTTCCCTGCAGACCTATTGCCTGTCGTAAAATAGCAAACACAATAATGACTCGGGTAAACGACGTCATCATGATCAAAAAAGAAGGCAACAACGTTAAGACCGTCATTACCCCTAAAATCTGAATAGTTACCGTATACTCTTGGTCGCCATTAGCATTTGTGGTCACAGAAACGGCGGGAATGCCGGGCGCGACACGCGATGCTACTTGGTTAATATTATCAACTGTTTCGGCTAACGACCCTGCTTCTTGTGCGTGGTTTACTGGAGTATAAAAAAACACAAGCATAAAAAAAACCGAGCACAACACGTGACTCAATCGCGAGCACTTTCGAAACATGCGCAATAAACTTGTTTTTTTGGACAAACATTGAAAAAAATAACGAAGTAATATCAACATTACTTCGCCTCTTCTGCGGAATCAGACTTTTGCTGATGTAATAGTTTTTTTAATTTGCTTGAAAAGTCATCAGTACGATCGCCACTAATAACAACAGGCTCTTCAAAATCTTTTAAATGAGAAATTCTACCCGGAGCAACACCTAACAGTATTTGTTTACCAGCAACATCCACTAGAATAACTTTTTCTCTAGTACCAACAGACAATGCAGCAACTACTTTCATCGACTGACCACCCATCAACGCTCCTGCCCCCATCTTTCGCAATAAAAATGCGACCAGAAAGATCAACAGTACGATAAATAGCAAACCAAACACTAAAGTAAACGGATCAGCACTAACAATGCCTGATCCCACTTTAGGTGATAAAAAATTAGCATTGGTCGGTGGAGCAGTTACATTGACTGACGCTGGATTCACTTGATGCTGTGTGAGATCGCTACCACTAGAATCCATAATCACTGGATCATTAGAACCCATAGCTACTGACTCATGATTAACCACTTTACTTTCAGCTGCTATAGCAGCCACATCATTATCATTACTAACAGCTGAAGTACTATAAAAAAAACTTAAGCAAAAAATTACCGATAGGATTTTTTTAACAAGCATAAAAGTTATCGCAGCTTTTTAATACGTTCAGAGGGGCTTATAACATCAGTCATTCGAATACCGAATTTTTCATTAACGACAACTACTTCCCCATGGGCAATTAAAGTGCCGTTAACCAAGACATCCAACGGCTCTCCCGCCAAACGGTCCATTTCAATAACTGATCCTTGGTTAAGCTGAAGCAGATTGCGAATGCTAATCTCTGTATTGCCAACTTCCATAGAAATACGGA
>CALBVI010000211.1 GCA_937969395.1 uncultured Spongiibacteraceae bacterium
ATTAGTCCACCGAGAGTGGAAAGGTAGCCGTGGAAAGATTGCTGAGTTATCTACCCTTGTCGCAGAGGCAGCAACATGCGGGGACAAAGAGGCACTTTCAATCTTTGCCGAAGCGGGAAAACAACTTGCCGAAATTGTTGACGGCACAAGAAAAGCGCTTAAATTTAATGACGGCGAAACGGTAAAAATCTCTTACTCGGGTGGTGTATTCAATTCGAAAGATACGATTATGATACCGTTTAAAGAAGCCCTAGAAGAACTTTCCCCCTCGTACTCGATCAACGAACCCATTTACAGCCCTGTCATTGGCGCAGCTCTTTATGCCCGCAAACTGTTCAAACAATCAGCACGCTAAAAACGTCAGCTTGATTGCTCTAGCCAGTGGGAAAACGAAATGACACCAATAAAACCCGCCCTCACACACAAACGCAGCCAAAAGGCTGCGTTTTAACTACTTATTAATTTTAAATTTATCGCGTACCCTTTCTCGCAACACCTAAACCAACGAAACCAATCGTCATTAAAAACAATACTGAAGGCTCTGGGGCAGCTGAATAATGTACTTTATCCCCCTCGCTAAAACCAGCTAAATAGATACTCACCAACCAAGCCGACAATACAGTAAACGCAATAAATCCCTTATTTAATCGCTTAATAGACATTGATAATCCCTCAATATTTAG
The DNA here is from genome assembly GCA_937969395.1 of uncultured Spongiibacteraceae bacterium. Lineage (GTDB taxonomy): Bacteria > Pseudomonadota > Gammaproteobacteria > Pseudomonadales > Dasaniaceae > Oceanicoccus. The sequence continues at coordinate 684 of CALBVI010000211.1, forward strand.
AACTTTTTCACCTATAGAGCCACCTTTATATTCTAGGTATAACTACGTACAGGCGCTTGCAGTAAAAAGCAAAAAATACACCACAAAATATAAGCAGCTGATTTATATATAAAAGAGGGATAATTGAGATTAGCAAAAAGACCAAAGTGTAAATTTAGCCGACACAAGAGTAATAGCTACATTTAAGTCCACCTTGTTAAGACCAGCTTAGTTAAAGAGGCTCAGGCTGATGTCTCTAAACGACCTCTTAACGACAACTGGGTGCCACAGCTGGCAACAGTTAAAGCAACTGCCACCTGTAAGAAAATAGACGTAAAAAACGCAAGCTGAGGAAGAGGGTTATTGTTGCTACTTAAATTAGAATTTTTAGACCTTATTAAAAACTAAAGCTAGCTTTTCTTTCTTGCCCAGCCCAAGCCAATAACACCAAAGACGATGAGTAATAGCACAGAAAAATCAGCTATTTCATCAACACTGTATTGGTTGATAAATGAAACATCTAACATGCCAGAAAAAATGACGATTAAACAAACGAATAGTATGACGGTCGCTATGGACCCTTTAATTAATTGCTTTGTAAACACAACTTACCTCCTATGTACTATCAACAAGCATCCTCACAATTTATTATTGATGATAATCATCACAACAATTAACTGAGTAAAACTTATACAAATAAAACTAATTCAAAAATCGGCAGCACAAATCCTACAATATCAATTCGAAATTCCATTCCAAATCAAAATACCACCCCACAAATACAAAATGCCAAATCATCTTGCCACTTTGCATTTTCAGCGCATTCTACTGATTAAATATTACATTTCAATAAACGATTACGTTTAATTGAACATATGGTATTTCATCTCATTTTTACTGTGTGTTTATACCGAATATCTACTAATAAAGGATTCTGGATTAACATAAAAACGCTACGTAGAATCTCTAATGCGAGTCACAAATACTCATTGCACGAGTGTAGCTATAGATATTATCCGCTCAAACAGAAGGGACATAACTAACACGGAGTGGTACTACTCAAAAAACATAAACCAGACTACGAGGACAGCACTGCATCGTACTGTTCGTACATACTATCAAGAGCATCTGTCGCAATTTGGAAAAAATCTAACACCGAAATGTTACCGCTCATAGCAATAACATCCTCATTGATACTATTAATAAGTTTCTTCACCTTATCTTGCTGAGACTTATTGGCGGGGATTCTATGCCACACATTAGCACTGGAAGATTCAATTTTCTGTATTAAGAAACGAAGCCTAATTTTTACAACGCTATCACAATCATCTGATGCTAACGTTGCCGCAGATAATGCTCTTGCCTGCCCCATATATTCACAGGAGGGCAAGAGTTCACGCCACAAAACATGCAGCGGGAAGCTTTGCTTTGTATGTACATCGAGCAAGGAGTGAAACCCAGCCATATCATCAATTAAAAAAATGATATTTTTAATTAGCATATTATGCTGCTGTAAATTATTTTCAGCCGTATGATGCTTAAACCCCTGTGATAAATTACACCAATGCTGATCGACATTTTTCCACCGCTCATTGCTAGAAAACCAAGTATGTCGTTTAACCATATTGGTCATTGCTCTATCAACTCGAACCTTTAACTGACTAATATCTTGCTGCACTTGATGGCTACCGTTTATATACGCGCTAGATAACCCTCGATGCTTTTGTATATCCGCCATAATAAATCTTAACTGTTTCAGCAATTCAACACCGACAAGCTGCTGCTGTTTTAAAATACGCTTACGGCGCATTGACCAAAATATAAACAGCAATACAAACACCAAAGTGCTTAATATCAAGCCCTCCAGTAAAAAA
>CALBVI010000212.1 GCA_937969395.1 uncultured Spongiibacteraceae bacterium
GCGATTTCGCGAGGTATACCAATAATCATGTAGTGTCCTCGTTATAATTAGAGAGTGAGGTTAGCCCGTGCAATGTATAACACAGGATTATCCTAAATTATTAAAAGCTAGCCGTGTATGTTGAAGCTGTCTTAAGTTGAATATTTATACGTATCAATATTCAGATATTGAGTTACTGCTGATGTTGAATGCTTGGCCGTTTTTGAGCCGGCTACTATAGCGATCAAGACTAGATATGGCTAGTTATTAGACTAAAAAATTATTCAATAAAGGGGCATAAATGCTGAATTTTGCACTAAATAAGGGCTAAAAAATGAATGGAAGGCATAATTGTCAATATTTCCAGTTTTTTTGTATTTTTATGGATAGTTTTTTTTGACGTGGTCGAAGTTTTTAAAGACTTGATATTTATAAGGTTAATGTCTTGCGGATAAAAGATAGTCAGGTCGGCTGCTCGATGACGGAAGCTGTAAAACCTTGTAATTAGCTAGTCGAGATTTACGATTTTCCCAGCGCTGAGATTAAATTTAGTTTATCCTTCGTGCTTGGTTGAATGGCAGAATAAAAATAGTTTTATAACATCATTAGGGCGTCGCTGTTGATGCTTACTGATCGCTGTTATAGACATGTTTATTACATATAGGTTTTAGGATATTTAGTCTTATGAGTAAGAATCGTTTAGTGATTTTTGATACTACTTTACGTGATGGCGAGCAGAGCCCAGGCGCATCGATGACGCGTGATGAAAAAGTGCGTATTGCAAAAATGCTAGAGAAAATGAAGGTTGATGTTATTGAAGCGGGGTTTGCGATTGCTAGCCCTGGTGATTTTGAATCAATCCGCGCTGTTGCTGAAGCCGTTAAAGACAGCACCATATGTAGTCTCGCTCGTGCCGTAGAGGGTGATATTGAACGAGCAGCAGCAGCGATTAAGCCTGCTAATTCAGGCCGTATTCATACGTTCATAGCAACATCGCCTATTCATATGCAATATAAGTTGATGATGGAGCCGGATCAGGTATTAGAGCGCGCGGTGAAAATGGTCAAAATGGCCCGTAACCTTTGTGATGATGTCGAGTTTTCCTTGGAAGACGGTAGCCGTAGCGAATACGAATTTCAGTGCCGTATTATAGAAGCTGTCATTAACGCCGGTGCTTCGACGATTAATATTCCAGACACTGTCGGTTACGGTGAGCCTCTCGAATATGGCGCTATGTTTAAACGCTTGATTGAGAATGTTCCCAATGCGGATAAAGCGATTTTTTCTACCCATTGCCATAATGATTTAGGTTTGGCCGTTGCCAACTCCTTATCTGCGGTGATGAATGGTGTGCGTCAGGTCGAATGTACTATTAACGGTCTGGGAGAGCGAGCAGGTAATGCTTCATTAGAAGAGGTCGTCATGGCGGTGAAAACTCGCAGTGATGTTTTCCCGGTGACAACAAGTATTGAGCCAGTACATATTGTGCCAACATCACGCTTGGTTTCTTCAATTACGGGTTTTCCCGTTCAGCCAAATAAAGCGATTGTTGGTGCTAATGCATTCGCTCATGAATCCGGTATTCATCAGGATGGCGTCTTAAAGCATCGTGAAACTTATGAAATTATGAGTGCTGAAACGGTAGGCTGGGCGGCTAACAAATTAGTGTTAGGGAAACACTCTGGACGGGCAGCGGTTAAGGCTCGGTTTGAAGAGTTAGGTATTACCTTTGAATCCCAAGATGCTTTAAACGAAGCGTTTGTCGGTTTTAAAGAGCTTGCCGATAAGAAACATGAAATTTTCGATGAAGATTTGCAGGCTTTAGTCAGTGGTGTATCTGCCGCTGACACACCGATAAAATATGATTGCACCGAGCTTGAGGCGACGTCAAAAACAGGCGCGAAACCTCAGGCATCATTAACCTTGGTTATAGATGGGCAAGCACAGACAACAGCCGCTGATGGTGATGGCTTAGTGGATGCCGCTTATAAAGCGATCGAAAAGATCGTTAATAGTGGCTCTGAATTAAAGTTATATTTAGTGAGTGCTGTTACTGAAGGAACTGATTCATTGGGTGAAGTGACAGTGAGATTAGAAAAAGACAATGTCATTGTTAATGGCTCGGGCACTGATACCGATATTGTCGTGGCCTCAGTTAAAGCGTACCTCAATGCATTAAACCTTCTTGAAGCAGGGATTTTGAAAGCTCATCCGCAGAAGGAAGGGGTATAACGGTGCTGAGCGGTACTGTGGAACTCGTCGGACAGCTTACGTTATGAATGAATTACAGCGGCAGGCCTATATTGAAGCGATGGGGGTCGATAGTTATTTCCCGCGGTTTACTTTGCCTGGTGCAGCTGTCTCTGAGCTGTGTGAAATACCATCGGAGTTTCTTCAGTCTGAATTAGCTGCTGTGGAAACAGCAGTAATTACTGATGATGCCCTGAACTCTGTACAGGCTGATTCAATTAGCCCTGTTGAGAATAGTGTTGCCACTGCTGCGGTTAAGGGCAGTGCTGGCAATGGAAGTGCTGCGGCAATGCAGGCTTTGTTTGCTGATGATAATAAACGAAAAGAATATTCTGCTGATAAAACCTTAGCAGCAACCAGCTCCGTCGAGCCAGTCAATACTGATGGCGACATTATTCCCGAATTTTCGCTTTCAATTATTCGTGGCGCTAATATTCTCTTGGTCGATGAGGGACTTAACGGCAATGTCGATCAAGTTGAGTATCTGACGCTGCTGCATAATATGTTATTCGCATTAGGTGCAGAGGTTCAGCAACTTTCTATTGAACGATTTAATTGGCCGATGGTTAAGAGTGCTCAGTTTGATCAAACGGCGTTAGCAGCTAAGCAAACACTGCAAGCTTTTATTGCTAAACAGTTGAGCCAGTTAGATAGCTCTTATCTTTTAGTTATGGGTGAGAGTGCAAAAACTTATTTAGCCGCTGAGCTTACTTCTGATAATGAAAAGCTTTCTCATGGTCGTTTTATGAGTTGCAAAGTATTAGAGTCACAATTGATTTGCACGCATAGCGCTTCGGCTATGTTAATAAATCCTGAGTTAAAGCGTGAGATTTGGAAAGACCTCCAGCCACTTCATCGTGTGTTAAAAAAATCCTAATGCAAGTACGGTCGATGCTTGAAGGTGATGCTGAGCGAGCTTTTTCGATAGAGTCAGCTGTCACTCAATTTCCCTGGAGTTTGCAGCAGTATCGCAGTAGCGTTGTTGCTGATGATAGCTTTGTGCTGGAACAGGCAGGAAAAATAGTTGGTTTTATTATTTTTAAACGCGTGTTAGACGAAACTAACTTATTAAATATTGTCATTGATAAGCAGTATCAAGGTCAGGGTTTAGGGCGATATTTACTAGAGTTCGGTTTGGTAAATCAACGCAGCCATGGTGTAAAAAATTGTTTTTTAGAAGTTAGGCGATCTAATGTTAGTGCTCAGAAACTGTATCAATTGCTAAATTTTATTATCATCGGCGTGCGTAAAAATTATTATCCGCTAGCACAAGGTAAAGAAGATGCTATTGTGATGAGCACAGAAATTTCAAATAAACTGGTTGAGAAAATATATGACGGAATCATCGATGCGAGCTGTTGAGAGTCAGTGGTGGATTATAGAGCTTCCAGAAGAGTGGGAGGCGGAACAAGATGATGAAACAATTCTTATCAGCGATCGTGATGATGTCGGTGAAATTGCCATTACAACATTGCAAAAGGAGTCTGGTTCAGTTCTTGAAAAGGAATTGCTAGAGTTTACCGAGGAAATTGAAGCTCAATTTGGTCCGGGTAAACCCATAGAACTGGCTGAGTTTAAAGGTGTTTATTTCAGCTATAGCGATGAGGGTGATGCTGTAAGAGAGTGGTACCTATGTTGCGATGACCTATTATTGTTTATTACTTATAGCTGCGGTGAAGAAAATAATGGCATGGACGATGGTGCTGTTGATGAAATCTTGTCGACTATATTTGTAAAAAGTAAAGAACAGGTAGAGAGCGAGACGTTGTAGTTGTTGATGCCGATTCTATCTATGAATTCTCTGTTCAGGGAACTTCAGTTTGTTGCTCGTTAGTATTTGCATCGCAATGATTTATATCGCCCTGGGGACTATTTTTAATACATAGGATTTTTTCTTCAAGATTAATAATGTCTTGATTGATCTGTTTTCTTTTCTCGCGGGCCAATTCTTGGCTTTGTTGTTCGAGTTCCCTCGCTTTTGATGAGTTGGAAAAAGCGAGTGCCTTTTGTTGGTACTGATTTTCTAAAGCTGCGAGATGAGACCGGTAATTGGCGATGGTCGTTGTTGATGGGGTTTTATTGTGTTGATAAATTCTCTTTTCTAGTATTTTTTTCTGTTCTTCAAGTTGTTGGCTATATTCAGTCATTTTTGCATCATAGGCCGAATAGATAATAGGTTTGGTGTTTTTTAATTGCATTATTTTTTGTTTTAATTTGGCTATGATGAGTTGATTTTTTAGTTGTTGTTCAGATAAGTCACTGCGATCGCTTTTATCTTCGCTGTGAATGGGATAGTGTATTGCTTGAGGTGACAGGTATTTTTTTTCAATACCTTTGGTGGCATCAATATTTAAGCCAGCAGCTATTAAATTGTTAACCCTTCTTTGTATTTCAATAGTGCTTAATTCTTTATCTTTTATCAGTTGTTGTAGCGTTTGAGTTAGCAGGGTTTGCTTTTCATTAGAGCGTAGTTTGCTTGCGATCACTATTTGATTCAGTAGTTGATGATTGTCGGTGATGGAAATCAGTTGTGACGGGGTTATATCTGTGAAGTTTGCATTATGTTCCTCTAAGAGCAAGATTATTCTATTGCGGCTATCAATATCGCCAAGATTGGCTTGGAGTGCATATTCAAGTGGGGTGATTGAAATTGCGCTGTTACCTGAATAGGTTTGATGAGGTGTGTTGGCATCAATGCCTGCTGCTAGTAACTTTTCTACTTGGGCTGCATTACCTTGAATAATCGCTAAATGTAATGCTGGCAGTGGTGTTGCTGTTGGTGTGTTG
>CALBVI010000213.1 GCA_937969395.1 uncultured Spongiibacteraceae bacterium
CTGCAACCAATGGCCACTTACATCAAACCTGCGATTAATATTCCAGTTAATACCGACTGCCATGCTGCTGCCACTGCTCCAATCGCCAGCCATGTTTTCATGCTTATAACGGTACTGTAAATAAGTATGAATACGTTCATCCGGGTTCCGCCAAGACGCCTCAAGCAGCGTATTAGCCGTGTCATCACCTTCATTATCTCCAGCTGAGACCTCTGCCAGTACTTCCCATTGATTGTGGTAGTAGGCCACATCGAAACCTATACGTTGCCGCTTCTTAGTACCCAGAGCGTTTAACACCTCTCCTTGAAACCAAGAGAAACCTGCAACTAGGTTACTATTTGACGGCGTACCAATACGGCCGGCAAAAACATAAGGGTTATCACGGCTCTTAATCTCATTACCGGAACCACGGGTTAATGCAACCTCGTACTCGAATGAGGGCAGCACACCGTTCACCGAAACCCCCCAGTCAGCTTTCACGCCACGATCTGAAAAAGTGTATTGGCGAATGGTGCCATTGGTATCAATGTTTTGCTCTAAACCGAAAGGCACTTCAAAATGACCAGCACGGATATTAAAGGTGCCATGGGACAGTGCCGTATAATTAAAATTTGCGATTCGCCACGTTAGTTCAGTGTCGTCCTCGTCATCAAAGAAAAAAGGATGATTATCCACATTGCTGAGTTTTACCACATAGGGCTGAAATATTAGCGTACCGATATCGCCGCCAGGGCCTGAAAACACTTTGTGGAAGTCCAATCCGACAACATATTTTCGAGACAACTCATGTTGATCAAAATCTCGTGTAAAACGCGATGAAAAATCCCAGGCATACCGGCTATTATCCAACCAATGACTATTACTGGATGACAAAAAGGAACTATCAGCTGAGGTACCAGCTGAGATATCAGCTAAGGCTGAAGCACTGCAGACAATAAGCGCTGGCAGCAGCAAGTTTCGCGCATGGGGTATTATTCTCATTATTACTGCGTGTTCCCGAGCTGAAATTGTAGATTAATGGATACTGTCTGACTATTTACCGAAACCATCAGATACTGAAGTGAATCCTCCTAATGAAGAACCCTACTTATCGACCGTGCGCTACCAGCACAGCTGACACATTTCGCACACATTTCAAGCTTAGTAGTACCCTTAGGTCTGTCAATTATAAATACACAGGACGTGACGCAGGACGCTTAGTTATTATTACTGATGAATACCTGAAAATGACCTCAAGATTCTGCAGCCAGAACCATCACAGTACTGGAGAATATCGAGCTGGAATAAGATTTTAGAATTTAGTGACTTGCCCGCGAAATCGCTACAGCTCAGAGGGCATAAGAAGGCATAGCACCTAAAGAAGCTTGGATTCAAGCAAGGGATGCATAGATTTGAATAGTTAGCCCATCTAATCAACTATTACTATTTATGTAAAAACTATACCGGGGCTGAAGGATAGGGACTGAAGGCGTTTGGGCTCACGCTCACTAACTGCTTAAACGGCATCACCGTAACCAACCAGCCCTGCAAAGAAAACTACTGGTTGCTCAGCACCAGTTTCATAATCGCGTAAATCACCCCGTACCACACAACCGTCATAAAAATACCGACTAAAATGAAGTGCTTGGCACGCCCGCGAGTAAAGTCTCTTTCGCGGTTTTTTGAACTTTGTACGCCAAAAAAAGACGCTAAAATACTACCAACCATTTGAAAAAACGACAGGCTTTTATCTTTCTCTTCCACGACAACCCCCTTATACATTTTCCTGCTAGCTACCAATATCAGCACATTATTCAGTCGGCTAAACGGTCAACTAGGACATATAGGAAAGTTTAGGCTATTTCGTCACCTATGCACAGGGACAAAAAAAACAATAACAACATGCACAGATGCCTTATAATTCCCGCGCAAGCTAATGCTTAAAAAGGCCAAATTGCACGATGAAGCGCCCTTTATATCAACAGATCATAGATAGCTTTAGAGCAGATATAAACGACGGCCTCCGCCAACCGGGTGATCGCATGCCCTCTGTAAGAGAGCTGTGTACCGCCCGCAATATTTCAAAATCGACAGTGCTTAGTGCCTATATGCGGCTGGAGTCAGAGGGCCTGATAGAATCTAAACCGAGATCAGGGTATTACGTCACTAAAAAGATTAAGCACCTCACGCAAAAAGTTGCTCAAGGTGATAGCAATCCTGAAAGCACGCCACTACTCGTCAGCACCAATCAAGTTGTTATCGATATTATGGAAAAAGGGGCAGCATTTGACCTTTTACCGGATCATCAACCATCGGATACCAATATCACCTTACGACGATGCCTCACCAAAGCCTATCGTCAGCAATCAGGGTACGAACAAAAATATTACAATTCGCCACAGGGGTCGGTAGCCCTACGACAACAAATAAGCAATCATCTGCATTCAAGCGGATCGCATCTGGATGTAGATGATTTGATGATAACCAGCGGCTGCCAAAACGCCTTGCTGTTGGCATTAATGGCAACCACTAAACCTGGTGATATTGTTGCTATAGAATCCCCCTGCTTTTATGGCGCCATTCAATTGCTAGAAACACTGGGTTTACAAATAATGGAATTGCCTAGCAGTCCTGTTAGCGGTATTAATGTTGATGCAATGGCCGACATATTCGAACGCTGGCCAATTAGCGCTTTGATGATATCCCCTTGTTACGCGACACCAACAGGATCATCAATCACCGAGGCTGACAAGCAACGTATCTTAGCGTTATGTCTTCATCACCAAACGCCCATTATTGAAGACGACATTTATGGCGAACTGTATTTTGGCTTGGAGCGTCCACGGACTTTGCACTCCTATGATAAAACCGGCAGCGTTTTACTCTGCTCTTCTTTTTCAAAATGCCTCTCTCACGACTTGCGAATTGGCTGGATTGCACCAGGCCGGTATTTAGAAAAAATTAAGCGGCTTAAAATTGCTACCTCTTTAGCAACCAGTAGCACCTTGCAAAATGGCATCGCTGACTTTATGGAACAAGGTTTTTTTGAACGCCATTTGCGACAAAAGAGAATCATACTTTCTCGGCAGAACCAGCAATTACAGGAGTTAATTTTAACGCTGATTCCCACAGCCAAAAGCTGGACACAACCCAACGGCGGCTTATCACTCTGGGTAGAGCTACCAGCCCATGTCGACACGATAAAGCTGTACCGAGCTATGCAATCTCAGGGAATTACACTTACCCCCGGCGCTCTATTTACTGCTCAGCAATCCTATAATAATTTTTTACGCATGAGCTTTGCCCATGAGTGGACCTCAGCAAGGATTGCTGCCATTAAGCGCATCGGAGAATATTTAAACAATGAGCGCAACGTCGGTAACTAAAACGCGACCAATACCAAAAAACTTACATCTGTATCGGTCATTATTAACGTATCTGAGCCTATGCAGGATGCAGGCTTAATTTTATAGTATCTAAACAATCGTTCATTTTTAATCTATAAAAATTAACTTATGAAGCATCAATTAACAAGAAAAGCACCGCGAGACTTTGTACACATTGACGAGCTATGGGCAGCAGATAGCGCCTGGCCTCAATATTTTTTACAACAGTCAGTTTGGGTTTATGCCGATGAGTACCGTGCAGAATTAACCGGCGATGAAGACTATATGCGCATCATTATTCATTCTGGAGAAAATCAAGGATGGATTTTTAATCGCCGCCTTAAAGAACAGGCCAAAGTACATGAAGTACTTAAGAAAATAGCGATTCCCGTATCCGAACAGCAATTGGAAAATTTAGGCTTCGCGATGTGGAAGGATGATTACATATGATTTTTAATTGCAAACGTCTAGCGTTTAACTAGACACTCAATGCAAACAAGCTTTATTGACCAACATCGCCAAGCGTTACAATGAGTGTCTCGATAAACCTTAATTACTCATTTATGCAGAAACACTTTCTTTTTTCAGCATGCCAAATAACTCGTCTTTCAATTGTAAGCGTTTAATTTTTTGCTGTTCAAGATAGTTGTCACTGGTGTTTTCTACACCTTTTTCAATACGAAGAATTTCATGATCACTCTCGTGATACTCTTTAAATAAACGAGCGAAATGTGCGTCATTCATTTTCAACTTATGAATCTCATCATTAAACTCTGGAAATTCATGATGCAAATCGTGTTTTTCTATAGTCATTTTTAATTCCTACTCTGCGCAGTTAATACAAGTGTTGGTGTAAGGTAAAGCGGATAACCGCTCTGGGTTTATCGGGTTGTCACAACTGGAACAAGTAGCATATTGCCCACTACTTAAGCGAGCTATTGCACTGTTCACCAAATTTAATTCTTTATGCGTTTCTGAGAGAATTTCTTCAAGCACCTCATTATTTTCGTTTTCACCGGCCTGCTCAGCAAAATCTTGCGAACGCTTATTGGCTAAGTCTTTCTCAATAGCCTTAATTCGCTTTTCAAGCTGCTCTTTATCATTGACTAAACGTGATGATATTTCTTGCGTACCCATGGTTTGCTCTCATTGCTTGTCTTGTTTAGTCCATTATGTCTTGAATTAAATTTTGCCACTTGATGTAGCTCAAAATTTACTCGATAGAATTAAAAAATTTACCTTACTGCAGATACGCCGTACTGAAATCCTAGACGCCTCCTACATCCGCCGCTAAATTACGACCCTATATGCTACCGCCACTTTTTGAGTATCAACAGCACCTTAAGATGCGCCAAATAGGCGTATCATTATTCATTCAGGGGGAAATCAAAGATGGGGTTTTAATCGACGTTTTAATAGAGAAGAGAAATTACATGAGGCACTTAAGAAAATAGCGGTTTTCGTGTTTGAACAACCATTGAAAAATTTAGGCTTCGCAGCGCGGGAAGATAATTACATCTCGTTTTGATTAGCAAGCCTCTCAAACTTAAGCTAATCACCAATCATTATGGTAGGCAGATAAAAAACCCAGTGTAGTGCGGGCGTATGTACCAGCTGTTACTGTCGACAGTAACAGCTCAATCAATATAAAACTATTCTGACCTATCCACATTCGACAGTGGAATTGTAATAAAGGGTAGGCCCAAAGCATCTGTTTTCACCACGGCTCTTATTGTTTTTCCTCGTGTTAACGCACCCATCTCCCCAATGAAATAATACATTTCAGAAACACCGTGAAATTTTTCTAAGGAAAGCACATTTAATTCAGTACTTTGATCTACGCCGGGGATATAGCCTAACGGCAAGGTAACACCAAAATTATCAATATCGGTTGCCAGCGAGGTATAAAAAACAATTAATGCTTCGTCAGCAAGGTCAGGCTCGGCCACGACATTAATACCAAAGCGATTGCCAAGTTCTACCGTCAAACGTCGATCAGCGTACTGTTTAATCTCAGGGCTATCAATAAAGTGAGTTTCAACAAACAGCGATTTACCACGGTAATCAGCAAATTCCTCTGAGGATAATTTGCCCACTAAATCATCTATGCTGTGAGTGAGCAGTTTTTGAGATGTTGAGCCACTGTATGAGTCACGTAACTCTCTCGTCGAACAAGCGGTGATACAAAATAATATCAAACATAAAAAAACAACATTGCGCTTAATCATAGAGATAATGGCCCTTTAGATGGTTAATCCCCCGAAGGGATACTTAATGTATTTAATGGTCATAGCGCAGCAATCATTTTAAGCGCCACAATTGGTCGGCTATTCTAATCGTTATTGGCTCTACTGTCGTGCTCAGCGCGCAAATACAAGCGCAAACATTATTGTTTAGTCCGCTTGATTGACTCTCTTGATTAAGGCTTCCCCAGATTCTTTCCTCTCAGAATATCTATCCACCAAATAATCGGACTGATCTCTAGTCAGCAAAGTGAACTTAACCAATTCCTCCATCACATCAACGATACGATCATAGAATCCTGAGGGTTTCATTCTGTTATTGTCATCAAATTGTAAAAACGCTTTGGCCACAGAGGATTGGTTGGGGATTGTTATCATCCTCATCCAGCGACCTAAAATGCGCAACTGATTGACGACATTAAACGATTGCGAACCACCTTCAACTTGCATAACCGCTAAGGTTTTTCCCTGCGTGGGCCGAACAGCGCCAACCTTTAATGGCACCCAATCTAGCTGCGCTTTCATAATCGAGGTCATGCAGCCGTGTCTTTCGGGGGAGCACCACACCTGCCCCTCTGACCACATCATTAGCTCACGCAGTTCTTCAACTTTGGGGTGTGATTCATCAGCATCATCCGGCAGCGGTAAACCTGCGGGATTAAATATTTTAGTATCACAGCCTAACTCTTGTAGCAGAAGCTGACATTCCTCTACTACCAAGCGACTAAAAGAGCGATTTCTTAGCGATCCATACAATAGAAGAATTTTAGGTGGGTGAACGGAAACCGTTTTAGGCTGAGGGTTATTTTGCAGCGAAGCGATAAAATGCTCCGAATCTACATTCGGTAAATCTGTCATTTTTTATTAAACCTAATCAATGTTCTCAATTTCAATCAGCAAATCAGCAATTTCCTGCTTAGATTTATTCTCGGTATTGACCTCAGATAATCGTTGAATTCTATTTTTTAAAATCGCCATGGTGTTGCGAAATGCATTGGCAATATCGTCATCACTACCCGATAACTTAGACGGATCCGCTAAACCCCAATGCACCTTGATGGAATGACCAAACCAAACAGGACAAGACTCTCCCGCAGCGGAATCGCAAACGGTAATTACAACGTCAGGCTGCCAGCTTTCATGTTCGTCCCAGGACTGACTAGTTAGGCCTTCAGTACTAACACCCTGCTCCTTGAGATACTTAAGTGACAGAGGATGCACCTCACCAACCGGCTGACTTCCTGCCGATCTGGCAACAATATCATCACCACCAAAATGATTAGCGATGGCCTCAGCCAAAATACTTCGACAGCGGTTATGGGTACAAATAAATAATATTTTCATAAATCATCTCATCAAATACTTAATGGTATTGCTAACAAAATTTTTAACAACACTGGGATTTTCTTACCGGGCGGTCGCCCATTTTTGATAGTCGCTGCAGCAAAGGTTTTACCTGCTTTTGGCTATTATCCAAGGTTGTCGATATAACATGACTAACCCAGAGCGGTAGCGATGAATTCATTTGGTAATAAACCCACTGCCCTTCTCTTCTATCCGTTAACAGACCACAAGCTCTCAACTGAGACAAGTGGCGAGAAATTTTCGGCTGGCTCACCTGTAATGCTACCGTCAACTCACAAACACAGAGCTCCCGCTCTTGCTGTATAAGCAGAATGCACAGTAAGCGGGTTTCATCCGATAAACATTTAAACAATTTTAACGAGTCGATATTCATATACGGACAACCATATATATGAATAAACATATATGCAAATTTAATTAAGAGGCAGCGCTGCTCGCTATGAGCGCCATAACAGCGCCCAACAAAAGCAATGAAAACACAAATTTAGGTAAAGCAAAATGCTACGCAGTCGTGCTATATCAACCGAGAAAACTATAGCACCGCTAACCACAGCGACATAAACAAGCCAGCTGCTATACTAAATCAACAGTTTGAACAGCTAAGTAGAAAAGGACCTCTCATCACAATATCATTACCCGCTTTTAACAACGCCACAATTTTATTTGTGGACGATGAAGAAGAAATATTAAATGCACTGAACCGCATTATGCGGAAAACAGATGCAAATTGTATTTTTGCTGGCAGTGGCCAAGAAGGCCTAGACATCCTCACCGGCCAAGCGGTTGATATTGTTGTTTCTGACATGAAAATGCCAGAAATGAACGGTGTTGATTTTTTAGCACAGGTCGCCAATCTCTATCCTGAAACTGTACGGCTGGTACTTACAGGCCACGCCGATTTCAATTTCGTCATGGACGCCATTAATTCGGGTAACATTTTTGGTTATTTACAAAAACCTTGGCAAAATGATGAGCTGTTAGCAACGCTAAAACAGGCGTCACTAACTCGAAATCTTCAGCTTGAACGCATGCTCCTGCGCCGCTCACTGTCTCGCTTCGAGCGCTTTAACCGCAACCGATTCCACGGCTTTGTCGGCGACTCACCCGAGATGCAACTCGTTTATCAAACCATTGAAATGGTAGGGCCCGCCAACGCCTCCGTATTTATTACCGGTTCTAGTGGCACCGGTAAAGAAGTAGCCGCTGAAGCAATACACCAGTGCAGCAAGCGCGCAAAAAGGCCCTTTATTGCCTTGAACTGTGCAGCTATACCTAAAGATTTAGTGGAATCAGAGATATTCGGGCACTTAAAAGGCGCCTTTACCGGCGCCGTACAAAATCGCGAAGGCGCAGCCAGCAAAGCTAACGGCGGCACCTTATTTTTGGACGAACTAGCCGAAATGGATTACGCCCTGCAATCTAAATTGCTGCGATTCATACAAACTGGCACATTCCAACGTGTCGGTAGCGATAAAGCCGAGAAAGTCGATATACGCTTTATTTGCGCCACTAACAAAGACCCCATGCAAGCCATTGCTGATAAGGAATTACGTGAAGACCTGTTCTACCGGCTCAATGTAGTAGCGGTCGACTTACCGGATTTAAAAGATAGACTGTGGGACCCAGTGATTTTGGCCGAACATTTCCTTGGTCAATATGCCAAACAAGAGAATAAAGCATTAACCGGATTTAGCGATGATGCCGAAAAACTGTTATTTCATTACTGCTGGCCCGGTAATGTGCGCCAACTACAAAACACCATTAACAGCCTAGTCATACTCAGCGCAGGGCCTGTCATTTCAGCACAGGAAATAGCTAGAATGCTCAAGCTCGATCAAGATGCACTGAAGCATTTAATTGAGCAACCCGTCCCCTATATAGCTCAGGCTGAAAAAGCTGAAGCTGCTGATGCACAGCGCGCACAAGTAGTTGCCGCTGACAGCATCAACGTAGCCAGCAGCTTAGAAAACGCAGTACACACCGAGAACAACACACCCACGACGGCCGACTCCCCCTTAGCCAACGCGCCGCAATTAGAATTAAAGCCCCTCGCTGAAATGGAACGGGATATTATCCAATACGCGATTTCAAACTGTGACGGCAATGTCGTCACGGCAGCACGCAAGCTAGCGGTCAGCCCCTCTACCTTGTATCGGAAGATCCAAAGCTGGGAAGACAAATAATCTTGCTTGGCCCCGCGTTCAAACTCATCTTGCAGCCCAACTATTAAAGGCATTCCGCATTTTGCAAAAATGCTATGCCGAAGCGTAAAGCTCGCGATCAGCGCATTAATTAATTAAAATAATCTCTTATAAAACAAAGAGTTAAATCATTCTCTAGTTTGCATTATGCGCATGGCATAAAAGCTGTATATACCAGAGATATGAAGTTCAATACCCCTAAAGCTAAGCCAGCGATAACACCCTCAGCGATGTTGAGCGACCACTCTACGTCTCCCCATTTTCTTCAATCAGCCCGTGAGTCACTCATGGGGATATTGCAAAACACTGGCTGGATGATGATTTCTGAAGCATCCGCTAGGGCAAGTAGGCTGTTAACAATCATCGTTCTAGCCAGTATGCTCAGTGCAAGCGATTACGGTATCGCTATGCTGGCGCTAGTTTGTCATGAATTGGTACGTCTTCTTACCCGCGTGGGTGCGGGAGCCAGAATCGTGCAATGCAACGATGAAGAATGTGGTGTATTTGCAGCTAACTGCTACACCCTCAACTGGATAGTCTCAATAGCCATTGCAGCTAGCCAATACTGCCTTGCGCCGGTGTTAGCTGATTATTATGCAGCGCCACAATTAACTCCCCTCCTTCAATACATGGCCATAAGCTACTTAATTTACCCCCTAGTTGCGATCAAAGTGGCTCTGTTGCAAAGAAATAATCACTTCAAACATATCGGCCTTGTTAGTGCGCTAGCAATTAGTAGCGACAACCTAGCAACTGCCCTGCTAGCGCTGTCAGGACTAGGGTTAATGTCGGTAGCTTACGCCAAGGTGATTGCAGCGATTGTATGGTATCTAGGTTTTTATAACGCCAACGTTACCGCATACAAACCACGGTTCGATCGTAAGCAGATTGTAACTTTACTCAAATTTTCACTGCCGGTTTTACTGAGTGATGGATTGAAAACTTTGCGCGGCCAAATTGATGTGCTTATTGCTGCGCGCTTACTCGCACCAGAATTATTTGGCCTGTACAGCTTTGCGAAGAGCGCAGGTATTGGCTTTGCTATTTCACTCAACCATGCTTTCGCAACTGCCATCTACCCGCGCCTTTGTGTTTACTATCGCGAGGACAATCTAAGCAAGGGATTGAAACTTGTCACCTGTGTTGGCGTAGCTATTTGTTTTTTATTTTTGACCCAAGCTGCACTCGCGCCAATCTACGTACCAATGCTATTTAACAACGACTTTGCTAACGCCGGCAGCCTCGTCGCCACACTCTGCTTATGCGCTATTCCTTTATTGTTAATTGATATTGTAGCGATGGGTTTACGTGTGCAATTTCAGTTAGGGGCAGAAATGTTCAATCAAATGGTATTAGTCGTAGGGCTTTTGTTAGCGCTGGTTATGATTAAGCCGATAAGCGCCGAACAGTTTGCTCAAGTTACTGTTATTACTTCTTATGCTGCATTACCTATTTCTTATCTTATTTACCGAATCTGTACTTTCAATATGTCTAATACTTTGCCTAATAGTATTGGTATTCGCTCTATGAGGTTATCCAAGTGAAAAATTCCATTACGCCTATCATTTCTGTTGTTATCCCCATGTATAACGTCGAAGCTTATATCAAAACCAGCCTTGACTCAGTGCTTGCACAAAGCTTTAAAGCATTTGAAATAATTTGTGTCGACGACGGCAGTCCAGATAACAGTGTCGACATCGTAAAGCGTTACAACGATCCTAGAATTCGTATAGTCTCGCAACGTAATCGTGGTTTGGCCGCAGCGAGAAACACCGGCATTAACCACGCTAGAGCACCCTTCGTGGCGCTCCTCGATGCTGACGACTATTGGCATAGTGATAAATTAGCTTTACACATAGAGCATCTCTATAACAATCCTCAACTCGGTGTCAGTTACTCCGCTTCGCGCTTTATTGACGAAGACGGTAACCTGTTGAATTTGGGGCAACATCCTGCATTGCAAAACATTACAGCGGAACATATTCTTTGTCGCAACCCTGTTGGCAATGGTTCATCTCCGGTCATTCGGCGGCTTGCTTTATTAGATATTGCTTTCGAACAAATTATCGATGGTGAAACCCGCATTGCCTATTTTAATGAACAGCTGCGTCAATCCGAAGACATCGAAATGTGGATACGCTTGGCATTAAATACTCAGTGGCAATTTGAAGGACTAGAGCAGGAGCTTACTTTTTATCGCGTCAATGCATCGGGACTGTCAGCAAATCTTGAACAACAATATGCCAGCTGGTGCGTGGCGATGAAAAACAATTATAAAAATCATGAAATATTTTTCGACCAATGGTTACCATTAGCGGAGGCCTATCAAAAACGATACTTGGCGCGTCGAGCAGTGCAATCCAATAATGGTAAGGTAGCTATCTCTCTCATTAGCCAAGCACTCACACGCGATATAAGAATAGTGACACAGGAACCTATTCGCACAGCATTAACCGCTGCATGCGCAGTGCTTTCATTGTTACCGAAAAAAATTTATAACAGCCTCCAAAACATAGCTATGAACTGTTTAGCTGGCCGCTCCGCATAAAACAAACTAAAAATCGGAACAACTAATACATAGGAGAAAATAACTCATGGACTCAGCGAATGAAAATCAGTGGGTATTTCTTTTTCCAGAATTGAGTGAGCCTGATGGCGGTTATTTAGCACAGCAACGATTTGCCAATATTACTCAAGAAATAATCGGCGATATCCAGCTGGCAAATTATCGACAAACACTCTGCGGTATAAAAATTGAAGACGGGCTGCTTACACAACCGGCAGAAGACGATAAGCGTACTTACTGTATACATTACGGGCCCCACATCACCCAGCTGTGCAAAAATCTTAAAGGTCGCCGGGTTATTTATTTTTCACACAGCACTGGCTGGGAAATCAACTTACCCACATCAATACCCATTGTTTGTGTAAGTAAACACTGTATGGCCTACTGGGCAAAACACTCACCAGGCAACCCTTTATTTCATTTACCTAACATCATCGACGAAAAATTCAACCTACCAAACTCACCTTCTGAGATAAATTCAGTACAAGACAACAACAAAACCATCAGGACAAATGATGTACTTGTTATTAAAAGAAAAATGTCCAACTATGTTATCGATGAATTAGTTCCGCAATTATCACAGCAATTAACCGTTAAGGTTATCGATAAATGGACTGATGCGGTTGCAGAAGAGATGCAATCCGCAAAAGTGTTTATTTATGACTCTTCACATTATTGGAAAGAACATAAGGCATCAGAAGGATTTGGCTTACCACCATTAGAGGCAATGGCTTGTGGCTGCACTGTGTTCTCCAGCATCAATGACGGCTTAGCTGATTTTCTCGACCCTGGCTTTAATTGCTATTCGTTGTCGCAAGATAATAAATGGTTGGATATTTCAAGAATTGAACAGGCCGTTAAACAATGGCAGGAACCGAAATCCGAAGAATCAGTAGTTGCTACATATCGCCAATCCAATGTGAAACAACGATTAGAATGCGTCATAAAAGAAATAAATTCATTACCCCTAGTTATATAATTAACAGAAACATTAACCCACCAAAAAAATACCAATGATACTCTATGAAAAAATGTAGCGACTTCAATCATCCTCATCTACAGCAACAGCCCAACTAACAGCTGACTTAATTAGATTAAAAATCAATAACACACTCAATCAAGCAAAGACTTATCGAAAACCATTAGAGACATTTCATAATTAGTAACTATCCCCCATTAAAGAATATAGCTATTAATTAGCTTGCAGACTCTGCGCATAACAGTAAAGAACCCAACAATATAAAGCACAGATCAATACATAACTACATGTAGTGATCTGTGCTTTTAAAGGGATAAAATAAATTAAATAATAGAGAGGAAGATCAAACCATTAACACAAAAAATTTCTCATAGACTTAAAACAGTGCGATGACGATTGAACTTTTGGCTGATCACTGAGATATACAGACCAGTTTTTGAAAAACTTAACATACAGTAAACTCATAACTTTTAAGTATTTAAGCGGCTTTGACAAACAGCGACAATCAGACAATAAGCTTTTTGCTGCTAGAAGATTGCCATAACAAACATTACGCCCAGCCAAATCCAAAATATGAGCTGCGGTATATTTAACAGCATGTTTCTGCTGATGCTTTGACATCGTAACATTAGTCGAATACACATATAGACGCCGACTAAAACTACATTCTTGCGTAGGGGGCTGCTGCTCGCAAGCACGATTATCAGCAACGCGATTATAAAAGCTCAGCGCTCTAGGGCTATAGCCAATGTGCGATTTAAGCGCCGCTAGCGACCAAATCCATTGATCCTCCCCCATAGACTCACCTTCCGGAAAATAACCATGTAAAGCAAAGAACGATTTCTTAATAGCAACTGAAGATGCACAAAATGGTAAATCCCCTGCCGCTGCAATCTCAAAGTAATTATTCATTCTACGTGTTACTGCAATGCTTTTTTTTGCTTGCGAACTAATACGAATTTTCGGCTGACTATATAAATTTTCTCCATCAACATATTGATAAGACGTAGCCAACAAGTCAGCATGAGGTAGTGCATTGGCAAGATCAATAATCTCCTGTAGAAAATGTACTGACCAACAATCATCGGCATCTAGGAAAGCTATATATTTACCTGATGCCGTTTTAATGCCGGTATTACGCGCTACTGATACACCTGCATTTTTTTGCTCTATTAAAACAACCTGGTCCTCGAATTCATTGCGAACCATCTTGGCACTATTATCGGTAGAGCCATCATCGACAACAATGACTTCCAACGGCAAGCATGTTTGCTTTAGCACCGAACGAATAGCTCCTAAAATATGCTCTTGCTTGTTATACAACGGAATAACCACAGAGATAGTAAGCTGCTTAGTATCATTTGAGTTATTAACCCGATGATTACTCATTTTATTTTTCATAGTACTTCCTCACATTCTTTTAACTACAATCAAGCTATACCATTTGCAATGGCGTCGTGAAGTTTTTAACCGATGCTGAAAAAGCATCCCTCACATCCAATACGGTTTCTTTAAATCCTTTTGTTACACCGGTAATTGCTGCCTGAGTTAATCTCTCGACATCAATATTACTGGCGTCATAGCGATAGCTATTATCCAAGCCAATCTGATCGCACCAACCTTCACATTTATTGTGATAATTAAGAGAAATAACTGGTGTACCTGCCAAATAAGAAAATATGCTGCCATGTAGTCGCATAGCGAAAGTCGCTTTCATCTGACTCATTTTACGAATCAAGTGAATAGGATTGCTGTTATAAGAAAACCGAAATACAGGAACATCCGCAGGCAGAATTTGTTGTAATGTATTGTGAACACCGACATCACCCAGTGTAGGATGGCCATTCATATCAAAAATAAATATAGGCTCACCGGTTTCGCGATAAATACTGGTCAGGCACAAGGCGATATATTCAATCCGGCGCAACTCAGCCTTTAATGAATCGCTGGATGCATTAGGCTTAATACTTTCACGCGGGCAAAGCGTAACGCCGATACCACGTCGCACAGAATTTTCTAAACTACTTTTCGCCTTGCCTAAATAGTTTTCAAGCTGCGGAAGCAATGACGGCGCCAAATCGAAAGTAAGTTCGACATTGGCGTTAGGTGCAATACCTGTAGCGACGTCGTAACTCGATTGATCACGTACGCCGACATAATCACAACGATTTAAAAAGCGTGCGCAAGATTTTTCCGCAGCAACATTAGCAAAAGATTCAACACCAACACCGAGTGCTAAATGTGGGCCCTTACCTGCCAACTTCATCATTAAATATTTCACATCCATGTCGCGTTTGCAGTGCAGAACCGATCCGCCACCAAAAATAATTTGATTGGCCTTGAAAGCATTAACGCATTGGCGCAAACGATTTTCTCCACGGAAACGTGGCTCCGCATGCAACTGCGCAGAGAAGCTACCTGTTTGCGGTACATTGACTCTATTAGGAGAGTTCACTTTGATATCCTCGGCGTTAAAGTAATTCTTAGCGCCGCTGAGCGTAGCCCAAAGCAAGGCATCGTCACCGCTGTTTTGCATACCATAATAGCCACATAAGTAAGTTGATTTTTTCATGCTCTAGCTCTCTTGCTGTTGTATTTATCACATTCGCAAACTGCAAATAAAACAGCTGCTATCTATCCTATAGTTGTTATTGCAACCGCTATGCCAAACAGCAAAAAACCAGTAAACCTTTGTTTTATAATGTATTTATTTTTTTATAATGAGAAATCGACAGATAAATGAAACATCCTATTTTCGTTGCGGGAACAAGAGAATACAGATGCTTAATTGAAATATTGCTAGGGGACACTGCCAGCCTAAGTACTGCCAGTTTAGATATCCAAATTTAAGTAGCCGCAATCACTATGTAGATACTTTTGCTAAGCCTGAACTGCGACGAGAATGACTGTTCAACGGTTGTAGCGCATAACCGATATACAGTAATGCCGGCCAATAGAGATAAACTAAAATTTCTATGTTTTCGAAAAAGCTATACATAAGAAGCACTAAAACCAAACCAAGCGCCGCTAACGCCTGCCTAGATTCATGAGCACTCAGAATAAGATAAATGAGTGTTAATAACAGAGGCACAGCGAGAGACACTGCGCCTACAAAGCCT
This sequence comes from uncultured Spongiibacteraceae bacterium, assembly GCA_937969395.1. Lineage (GTDB taxonomy): Bacteria > Pseudomonadota > Gammaproteobacteria > Pseudomonadales > Dasaniaceae > Oceanicoccus. Next base: position 15,839 of record CALBVI010000213.1, read on the forward strand.
TTAGTAAACAACAAACCATACCAACTATGATGCGTACCAATAGGCATGTGCTCAACAATTTTGGGACCACGTTCAACAATGCCATGCCCCCAAACGGGTGCTTCCAACTGCCAGCGCTGCAAGGCTATTTCTGCCAACGCGGATCGAACACGAGTGGAATCAGGACGACTGTCCTTAACACCCTGAATAAAATCTAATATCCCTTCGATTAGCGGATACCCTAACAAGCCAACAATGGGGATAGCGACACCTAGTGCAATAAGAGATCTGGCCAAACCGAGCCGGCGATAAACTAACAAAAAGGACAATACCAGCAACATAATAGCTAGCCCTGCACGGGACTGGCTGGCCAGACAAATTAACAGGCAACCAGCAACACCAGCGATACGCCACTTTGCATCTTCCTCCTGCAAACAAATAACAACAAACAGACAGCTTAGTAGGCCAGCCGCTGGCGCCCAGGGAGTAAAGAAAAACCAACGAGGACGACCACTTTCAGGGTTCAAACCAAAAAAACGTAATTCAAAAAACTCGGGGCCGGGACCTACAGCCTGAAGCGGGGAAACGAATAATACATCTGGTCCACCTACAGCAAACATCAGCACACCAATGATAAAAAACGGTATTGCCAACATAGAGGTAATGCAAACCCCCCGTGTAAGCAATCTAAAATCAATTTTTAATGTTGCACCTAGCGCAATAAATAAAGCCATAAGTGCCCAGCCTTTAGCCCATCCAATAGAAGACTTGATGGTTTTAGCGATGCCCAATGACCACTCACTGTGGCCGATAAGCAATGCCACTTCCATCATCAACATAGCAGCAACCCACACCCAAACTAAAACAGGCACAGGATTAATGGTGTATTTTCCTTCGACAAAAATACGTAACGCAACAATGGCAAATACTGCCCAGCCAATCACTGACCCGAGTACATATAATCCACCGATTAGGTATGCAGGCCAAAAGCCAACAATGGCAAACCAAATTAGTAGCGCTTCAGCAGTCGATTTATTAATTGATGGCGCTGCCATGCGATTAATACTCCCAAATGAACCAAAATAAGGCTAGCTATTGCAAACACAAAAGCCATGAATTTTTTAGGCGAAGAGGCGTCACCAGGTAACGAAGGGTGACCTAACATTTGAACGATGGGATAAGAAGAAAATATATCAGTTTTACCTTGTTCCAATGTCGCTGCCGCCGCGCTATAAATAGCTTCGGCACGTTGATGCTCTCGCTCTAGTCTTTCTAGCTCAGCATATTCACGAGCGTAAACACGAAGCTGATCATCAAGCCGCGCATCTGCTAATTTTAACTCATCAATTTTCGCTTCGAGCGCATCGAGCTTAGCGCCTGCACCCAATAGCTGAGAAAATAATTGCGACAATTCTGTAGCCGCACCAAGATTCATACTGTGTAATACTTTTGCACTGTGCACGCCGATAACGTCAGTACTGCGCTCACTTAACAATAAAACAACATTATTAAACCGCTGCTTTTCCGCCATAACTTTCGGATGATTCTGCCCCCACTGCGAACGATAGCGACTCAGTTGCGCCGCAGTACTGCTCAGCTCGGTTAAATATGCTGCGAATTCCGCATCAGACTGTAATGACAATGCGTGGCCAGCTAATTCAGGGGACACACCCAAATGATTAGAAAGACGTCTAACGAATTTCTTTTGCGATTCTTTCTCTGACTCTGAAAACGTTAGCTCATCACGAACATTGGCTAATGTTTCAATAGCCCTATCCATTTGTGAGGTAGCTACCAACAAACTACGCTGCTGAAAATCAACAATCGCTCTACGCGTTTTGTTCAATCGATCACGGTGCGTGGTGAGCATGCGCTCGATACTGGTTTCATGTCGACTTGCCTCATCTAAACGCAATTGATCAAGCTGTAATTGAAATGACTCGTACAGCGCCCAAGCTTTTTTATTGACCTGCTCAGCACTACTGCCCTGAATACTAATTTCAAGAATAGATGTTTGCTGTAATATTTGAACTTTAGGCTGACCAAATGACTTTTCCGCTAATTGCATTTGATTTGCGGCCTGCTGCACGACGCTTCCATTTAGCATAATCTGCTTATAGTTAGACAATGGACTATAAGCCTGATTACCAAACGCCGAAGTACTTGACTGAGAAACCTGCCCCACTTCGTCTAGCTGTATTTTAGAAGAGCTACCAGTAGTTGGTAACACTAAAGAATATTCGCTGAGGTATTTTTCAGGTGCATGTAAATAAGCCAACACCGCACAAGCAATAACGATATAACTAATAAGTAATGTGATCACCAAAGGGCTTTTTAACCAACGTAATATCACTGATATACCACGCGGCTTATAAAGCGCAAGAGGCTGATTTAAAGTAGCTGTATTATTCATTACATTTAATCCTTTCTGCGATTTTCATCGGCAACTACAGCAGTTTAATCGGTGAAATAATATCAACTAACGATTTGCCCAAGTCACGAAGATTGGTCACATCCGAGTCATAGCAGGCAACAGCATCGTTAGGCATAAGATAGGGATTTATCAAATCGTTATCCGCCTGTCGAATGAGCTTTTCAACTGAACGCTCAACAACTTCGGTTTTTCCCGTTAAGGGGTTATTACTTGCCAACATTATTTTGCGTGGCGCATTAGTCCACGAGGTGCCACCAACACAGTTGGCCGAAACAGCTGCCTGAAGCAGACGCGAACCATAAGGTAAGTTACTACTAAACCCCCCGATAGCAGCATTGGCGTTACTCTTTGCCGTTTCGATAAGATTCGACATGAAAACGCGAAAACCCTTAGGTGTGATTTGCGAAGGCTGTACTAGCCTGCTTTGAAAACAACCGGTGGTAGGTACAATCACCTGATCACCAGCCACCAAGGCAATATCATTGACCTGCATACCAGTAATAACACCACTCAAATCAACCTCAATCTGCCAGCTATCTCGAATCAACAATACTTTGTCGATACGAGCATCGGGACGAATACCGCTGGCAGCGCGCAATGCTTCAGACAAGTAACGTGTCGGCGCATAATCACCAAATGCCGTCACCCGCTGCTCGATCACTTGAGTCGGTAATTTTTGATTGATTAACACACGACCTGCTTGAAAAACCGCGCCAGAAACTGATACTTCAATAGGCGCCCACTGCAGTACTCGCACCCCAGTACGAGCTGAATTCGGCTGAAATAAACCACCCCGCACTAACGCCAATTCAATTTGCTCTGACAACTCTTGAGTCGATAAACCAGAGGCTTTAATCGCCGGTATGTAAGATAACTGGATGTGTCCGTCTTGATTGATAATGTAGTTACCGGCAAAGCCATCACCGTTAATTAAGCTCAGCTCAATCATATCCCCTGGGCTTAGCGGCGTAGAGGCGTTATACATAGCCTGAAAAGTATCTACATCAATAGTTTGCGCATACCGCTTAACTAACATCGCATTATTGTTGTGAGTATCAAAGTGATAAGGCGCATCTAATGTTGCGACCGCCTGACATGCCATCGACGATGCATAAGTGGTTTTCACTTGCTCATTGACAGGTAATTCCGCCAAACGTTGATTTTGATCGCTTCGCAAATCACTGCCACCATAAAACGCACTATCATGTGTAACCTTAGTGTTCAGTGCGTGATGTTGAGTACAGGCTGTTAGAGTTAACATCATGAAAATAGCGCACATCGAAACACTCAAAAACCGTATCGCGTTTTGAGTAAGACTCTTAGCCTGTGTGATTGTTAATTTTTTCACTGATCTCTCCATTTACCTGTCAATTTCAATGCCGGATAAGCTAACAAGCTATTCTCATTGATTGTTATAAGGTCATTTGCAGAGATTGTGCCAACCAGATAAAAACCATAACTAGTTGAAATATATAGATTTATTATTCGCACTATAAAAAAACAGTGAGTTGCCAGATTGCAAAAATACCTCGTGGCACTCACTGCTAATTAGTGGTCACCAGTGCTAATAAGCGCCTTTAGCCAGCAATACTGCAGGGACCGTTTTGAATATGATTTCAATATCACTCCACCAACTGCGCTTATTAACATAATCTAGATCTAACGATATCTGCTCTTCGAAGGTAGTGTCCGCACGGCCAGAAACCTGCCATAAGCCCGTTAAACCCGGGGTCACATCAAAACGCCTGACCATATCGTGCTGGTACGCTTCAACTTCTTCGACTAATGCTGGGCGAGGCCCCACCAATGCCATGTCACCTGTTAACACATGCCAAAGCTGCGGCAATTCGTCTAGTGAGTATTTTCTGATAAAGCGCCCCACAGGCGTTATTCGTGGATCGTTGAAGAACTTCTTACAAATACCATCGCGGTCGTTATCGCCCGCCTCTGGTTCACGGTATTTTGGGTCGGTTGATAAATACATAGAGCGGAATTTATAAAATTTAAACCGCTTACCGTATTTACCCACGCGTATTTGGTGATAAAAAACAGGACCCTGGCTAGTCAATCTTACTGCGGTGATAAGTGACAAAAACACCGGTGATAGACTCAACAAAATGAATGCCGCCCCCATACGCTGAAGGAGTAAGGACAAACCTTTTCCCGAACTAATACCACCTGTATTGTCGCGTCTAAGCTTGAACATTTCCCATAAAAATAGCGGGTTGCCAATCACATACCTTTCGAACTTACTTTTTGGTTCTTGAAGTAAACGCCACACCCACTCGATGCCCGCGTTGCGCATCCAAACTGGCGCTCTAGGAATACGTCCAGAATAAAAATCAAATAATCCACCTACTGCAAGAACCGTACTGACACGTAATGCATTGCGATTATTTTCCAGCCAAGCCTCTTGTATCGGCGAACCAAACCCCACCAATACGATATCGGCATTCGACGCATTAATCCTATCAACAACTAGTGCGTTTTCTTCGCCCTCCTTGTTGAAATAGCCATGCTGCGTACCCGCTATGCGCAAAGTGGGAAAACGGCGATTCAAATTATCAGCCATAGCATCCGCAACACCAGGCTCAGCGCCCAGCAGAAATATGCTCAGGCCTTTACTCGCAGCACGAGCACAAAGTTTAGGTAGCATATCGGTGCCATTAACATTATCCAGCAAGACTTCACCGACACGTTTTGCAGCCATACGTATACCAGTGCCATCAGCGAAAACTTTATCAGCACTATTAATAGTATCTTTTAGAGTAGAGAACTTTCGCGTCATGTTAATTGAATGGGCGTTAACAAATACGCCGTTTTTGGCGTACGAAGTCTTAGTCGTTGCCCACTCAACCGCCTCTCTCATCATAGAATTATTGATAGTGATGTCAAAAACATCAAACTGATCGACATCGCTTGATTGAAAAAACTCTTTCTTTAAAGTCAGTGCGTTCATAACGCCTCCAATAATTTATAAAACTAAATTGGTTTGTTATTTCAAATAGCAACTGACATGCCAACGCTTTAAATAACTATAAGCGACTGAATTTAAAGGGTAAAAATAGTTTTTTACGATTTTCGAAATGCAAAATAACAAAGATTACAACTTTCCTAAAATGCAATTTAAAGACTAATAAAAAATTTATTTTGTATTTTGCAAAATACAAAAAATGTAATGGCAAAAAATATTTATAAATAAATTTAACTGTAAACCATTGATTTAAATTAACTTAAAAATTAATTTTATTGCAATGAAAAATAAAAATAACGAATGGCATGCTTCTCGCAAACACAACATTACTAGATTTTAAAAACCGAGGAAGGCACATGAAACATCAATTAACTATAACGACATTATGTTTTGCAGCGTTATTATCAAATGCCAGTGCAAGTACATTAATAAACGGTAAATATCAGTGGGAATTTTTAAGCAATGAAGAATGGCCTATTGGGTACAATAAAAATACCGGTAAACCTAGCAATATGACATGGGACTATTCTAGCTATCCTGCGGATTTTTTTTCGAGAATAAATAATGCTTTGCCAGAAGCCAAAGTTAATGAAGCATTTTTAACCAGTGATGCCGGTGCGAATATAACATTACAAGAAGAAGGTGAAATATTTGTTACTTTCTTACATGAAGGTGCAGGCTATAAAAACGCTTTTGGTTATTTTACTTTTGATAAAGCCAACCCACCTACTGATGTTTCCGAGATACAAGAAACCATTATATTTCCCAACTTATCGTATCCGCACATGGCTAGCGGCCACCGTGTAAATTTAGGCACTTTTTCAGCGGGAACTACTATTGGCTTCTTCTTAGTCGCCAATGGTTTTTCTTACTATACCGGCGTTAAAGATGGCCGAGCCAATCACTACTACTCATTAAAGGATTTAAACCCCGATCCTACCGACGAACTAAGACAGCACAATGTATTGCTGTTCGATGAAGAAGTGCAGGAAGTTATTATCGGCTTTGAAGACTTACCACGAAGCTGGGGCGACAATGATTTTAACGACGCTGTTTTTTCAGTTAAATCAAATCCTGCCACAGCTATTGAAACATCGACATTAGTAAGCATGCCAAACGTAGATGACAGCGATGCAGACGGTGTTGCCGATGATGAAGATGAATTTCCTAACGATTATCGCCGCTCCTCTCGCTCTTACTACCCATCCGCAAGTGACTGGGTAACGTTGGCCTTCGAAGACAACTGGCCCCGTGTTGGTGACTATGACATGAATGATCTTGTTGTTCGTGAGCGGTTTGAAAAAATCTATAACGCTGATGGAGAAATAACTGGCTTACGGATTGATGGTTATATCGATGCTCGCGGTGGTACTTATCATAACGGCTTTGCTGTGAGATTGATGGATATTGCTCCGGATGCGTTAGCGGAAACAACACTTACTATTGATAATGAAGTCTATGAAAAATCAGTAGAGGCAAATCAAACCGATGCCGTTATTAGTTTATGGAGTGACTCGCATGTTTTCACTACAACGAATGAAGCGGGAAGCTGCTCTCACTTTAATACACTAAAAAGCTGCACTCAGTTTGAACCCGTACCGTTCACATTAGATATAGCATTTGTCGATACTGTACCAGCCTTAACTCATGCCGCATTGGACTTCTTTATTTACCGAACAAACTATCGCGGCCGTGAAATTCACTTTGCCGACTACGCACCAACGGATCTATTTGACGACACACAATTTGGCAAATTAGCAGACACCTCGAATCCACAGGAAGGTCGTTACTTTCGCAGTGCAACCAACCTACCGTGGGCATTAAAAATACCGACACAATGGAGATACCCAAGAGAATATATCGATGTGTTATGGGCTTATCCCGATTACGAGGAATGGGTTGAATCATCAGGCACAGAAGCAACCGAGTGGTTTAATAGCAGCGACCGCGATACGCATTACTATTAAGAAATCATTTAAAAACGGTTTTAAAATTTTAAGTAGAGGTGAAAACATGTTAAATATTAATCTTAAAAAAATTGGCTTACCCACAATGATTTTTCTAGTCAGCCCCTTACTCATAAATTGCGGAGGTGGTGGCGGAACTGAATCAACCCCCAACACCACCTCACAAAATGTTGAACTGGTTGTAGCGGAGCCTACTGTTGAAGACGTTATTGCTGAAGAGACAAACATTGCAGAACCAACAATAGAGGAAACTATTGCAGAAGAATCCGTTATTGACGAACCTAGCACCGAAGAACTCGACGTTAATCTTTATCTACCAAATGAAGACCAGCTAACCGAAAGTGCAACCGAATCTAATCAACTTTATGCAAAAACAGATTTTTCATTTGATTCGCCGCGCTTAGTAACCTTATGGATTGGAGCCGATGATGTAAATGACACAGCCATTACCAATGCTAGAATTCATGTGTACGTTGTCAATCAGGTTTTTGATTCCTGGCAAACTATTGGCAGCGACGACCGAGAGCTTGTTACGAGTGGTCGCACCAATAGCCTTGGCTATTATGAAACACAGTTGGAAGTATCCGCAGTTGCTAAACAGTTACTCGTTTCAGTCGGTGTTATCGGTATAGAAAACAAAGTGTTACTCGATATGGATGACACGATGACCTATTATTTTAATGCCAGCAATGTCACCCAATAACAGCAATAACAACTAAGATCACAGAAGTCTAATAAACTTCTGTGATTTCATTAAACTGCATTAACTCTTGCCTCCAACACAATATTAAAGGGCGTTTCTGCCACACGCTCAACATGATTAAAGCCCGCTTCTTTCATTATTTCTGA
>CALBVI010000214.1 GCA_937969395.1 uncultured Spongiibacteraceae bacterium
TGATCGACTACATATTTATGGATAGCATCGTGGCCTTGAAGCGTGCCATGGCCACTAATAAAAAGTCCATCTTTAGTAAATGTGTTAGTAAAACCTTCGGCATCAAGGTGATCTCTATAAATAGCATAATCAGCGTATAGCTGTTCACAGAGTATCGTAATTTCATGCACAGTCCGCACATCTAACTTAGCATTAGGTTCATCAATGGCAGTCGAAGCACAACCCACTATAGAAAACACAACCGCGATTAAACATACTTTAAAATAATTATTCATCGCAAACACCTACTCTGGGTCAACAAAAAAGGTGGTGTATTCACGTGCTGCAATTTTGCAGCCGTTATCGGTTATTTCATAACGAGAGCGAGACTCTGACGCGACTTGAAAGCCCGCTTTAGTAACGGCTCTTTCACCCTCAGGAGGAACTGGACCCTCTAATAGCAAGGCGTAACTAATGCCCGTTGCTGTTGTTTTACTGGTAGGCGTAATCTGAATAGTGGTATTAAACTGCATATGCAGTTCAGGCTCTTTTGCTTGTGCATCAACTATATATTGGCGAATATCTTTGTGTCCCTTAATAATACGCCCATTTGAACGCCCCCACTCACCGTCTTCAGTAAAGGTGTTAGCAAAGCCATCAGCATCTAAACGATCTCGATAAAGTGCATAATCATGCTCAACACGCTCACAGGCAACAACAATATTAACTATCTCACTTTGGCTTAAGTTACCCGCTGCGTTTACTGAACCGGCTAAAGTTATCACTGCTGCAGCCAGCGCCAACAAAGTATTTTTTATTTTCATATCTCTTCCCAAAACCTAATTATGTTTTATTAAAAAGCTCAAAAGTTATTAACCAATTTAGGCAACCCTATAAACTAGGCTGCTCACTATATTCAATAATAAAACCGTGAGCCGGCGGCAGCGGCGTATCAAACGTGCCCATGCCATGCGGAACATCGGTCCAGTAAGGTGCCGGCACATCAACTTCACCGTATGCCATTACGTGCTGACTATCTCGGCTGTTATTAGGCTGATTATCCGGCTTGGATTTAATACCAATATCTAAACCTTCTTTTTGCCATTTAATGAAATCCATCGGCTCACCTGTTACCCACTGCCAACCGCCATCCGGTTCACGTGCACCTTCAGCTTGAAAACCACCTAAAAAAGGTCCGGAGAGAACAAATAAATTATCGCCATGATCAAAGGCATACCAATATTTAGGATGAGTTATCAGTTCAAATACGAATGTATTTTCTTCTTCGGAATGAACGGTTACAAGGTGACCACCGGCCTGCTCAGCTAACGCTTTTGCCTGCACCCAATTGACACCACCCTTAGGTAAATAAACCGTTTCATACCAATGCGTTTCGCCATTAGGCAACTTGAACGCAGCAGGCTTATTGCGCTCATAATTTACCGGAAGATTATCCCAGGCGTAAATGGTAGACACCGCTTTAAGTTCATTGCCGTTTATATCCAATTCAGGAAAAACAACAATATTTGGCGGAGGACCTTCGATGTGATGATCATCCCCAACCCACTCGCCCTGTTCGTTCTCATAACCCATTGGCGGATTAACATGTTCACTATCATCGGAAGGCATCGTGGTTTCGACACAGGCAGTCAATAATAGCCCGGTCAATGTCGCACCTGTTGCTAAAAAACAGTTTTTATTCATCTTGTATCCAAAGCCTAAGGCGTTTTTATAGTTATTTTTTTATTAACGAAGTAAGTCACAGCCTTGATTCTAGCGCTAACACTATATTTTCTTCTTACGTTCTTACCCAATAAACCTGCAAAGCTACATGTCTGTCTACTTATTTTTCTGCAAGCTACTTATTTCTCCACAAGAAAAACTCACTCAATTGCGCGCCCCTGCAGCTAAGAACTCGAATTGAGATAAATAAAACCAGCTATGCACGATACACGAATAAAAAAACAAACCCAAGGTTCATTAATTATTTTTCATCACCTTATTGAATATAATCACTGCAGTTTATATAGTCTGTTCCTGCCTTAATCGATGAATGAGTTTTTACTCAAAGGACTAGATCAGGTGCATACACAAAACAATAAATATAAAACACATTTTTATAACAACGGTAATCACGAAGACTCAAGAGAACACTCATCAAACCGCTACAACAATAGTGTTTGGGGGAAGTTTATCTCTATCTGCTCACAAACTATTGGCGGTTTTTATCGGCCTGACGGCACAATTTTTCGTGAACCACACAACTCAGATAGCGACAGTAATATAGACTTCGCTGACTTAACACAGCGTACGCATCAACGTTTGCGCCACCAAGAAACTATTCGGCAAATAAACTTGGAGCAAATCACCAACCTTGCCTACGAGAAAATTGATATCGGCAACGCCCCCAAAGATGTGGACCCTGACTGGATCAACCTATTTTTCAACTATGCCCAAGATATCAGCAGTCGAAATATGCAAGAATTATGGGCCAAAGCCATGGCACTAGAAATTAGTGACCCCGGTACCATATCCAAACGTAGCCTCACCTTTTTAAGAAACTGTGATAGCTGGGAGATCAAAGCTTTTCGTAAAGTCGCCTGCTCGGCATTTATTGCTGAAAACGGCCACCCTTTTATCTTCAAAGCAAAAAGCCATGTATCAGCCAATGATCCTATTTTCTCAGAGCATCGCTTATTATTTCATTGTATTTCAGCGGGTTTAATTGCAGAAGATACTACCCCGGTAATTGCCGGCTTTACTTTCAACTACCGAGGCTCTTGCCAAGTTGTACAAGAAAGCCCATGTTCACCAGGCGATAGTGTTGGCTATTACGTGCAACGATTTACCCGCATTGGCAGTGATCTATATCGCTTGATTGTTAATACAAAAGAAAAAGCTAAAAAAAGTGAACCGCAGAAGCAACTAGTTTGGGATTTTTTGACAGATTACCTGGAGTTAACAGAGACGGCTTAGAGCTGACAGGGTGCAATGAAAATATAATACCCTTAAGCATACCTAGCTCCGCCTCTGTACAAACCCTGAAATTCACGACCACTCTGATCATAGCGCAGATAACTTTTTCCCTTAAAAGTTACTCGATCACTATTTGAAGTCTTAGTTGAGGGTTGAAGTACGGTAGATTTGCGCCGCACTTTAGACTCTTTATTTTTAGCTTCCGCAAATGACATTAAGTTTAAATAAGCAGTCTCGAGTTTTGCAGATGCCGTTAATTCACAGTATTCGTTCAATAGCTCGATAAACTGCGGATGAGACAATCTTAGCTTAACGCCGAGCTCTTCTTGAACAATCAGTATGCACGCCTTGGCAGCGGCAATAGCAGCAGGGTTTAATATCCAGCCTCGATCCGACATAACTTCACCTCAGAATGAAAATATTACCGCTGGCGACGCAATAAATACGCCAACAGTATCTGAAGTGTAGAATCGGTTAATCTCCTATAAGAACAGCTAAAACTACGACGAAATGTGTAGAAAAAGTAGATCAAAAGTGAAAAAATGGATATTCATCAGCAGTAAAATAAAGTCATATAACAACAGATGCACAATTTTAGGTCGCAAAATATATCCATTTAGGTGCACGCCCCAGATCAAGGCATTTATAACATGATAAAAAACTGCCTACTTAACACGATCACCAGCTCAACATTGATCATAGATTAGCGTTAATGCGCCATCTAGCTTCATCCAGCAAGATGTTTCTTATTGCAGTCATTCGAATACTTAAAACAACTAAAACAGGAACCAATATGAAAAATAAATTAGTTTTAACTATCGTCGGAGGTCTATTTAGCACCTTAATTTACGCTCTCCCAGCAACTGCTGACGAGATTGTTATCTTCGGTGCCAGTGGTCAATTTGGCAGTCATTTAGTGCAAGAAGCATTAGGCCGAGGGCATCAGGTTATTGGCGTATCAAGAAGCCCAGAAAAATTTCAATATACTGAAAAAAACTTCACTGCCGTTAAGGGCAACCCCACTGACATAGAATCTGTAAAGGCAATTACTAAAAGCGCAGACTCCATTGTTGTCGCACTTGGTGACAGAGAAGC
>CALBVI010000215.1 GCA_937969395.1 uncultured Spongiibacteraceae bacterium
CAAAAAGGGAGTCGATAAGGCCGGTGCGTTGAAATATAAGGCAGCACTGCACAAAGCGGGAATGATGGTCGCTTTTAAAGCTCATCAAGCCGCTGGCGAAGTAGAAAAAACATCTCCAGCAGCTCCACAAACAACTCAGGCACCTGAAAAAGCTCAACAAGCACCGCAAGCAGCTCCTTCATCAGCGGCAAGCCAAGCAGCGAACGTTGCCAGCAGCGATTTTAATCTAGCTCCCGCCGGTATTGATATTTTATCTGCTAACGAGAAAAAGCCATTTGTTGAAGCTGATATTGATACCAGCGCTATCAAAATGGTTTCAGCGTTTATGACGATCGAGCCAGAAGAGAAAGAACAGCCACCAGCACCTAATACCAACCATATATCTCTAGCTTCCGTCGGCGAAGATTTATTGGTCGACAAACCAGAACCACCGCCACCATTACCATTGGATATCGACGATATTGAACTCGCCCCTCCCGGCACACCGCTCGATGAATTACAGGACGACAAACCACCTCTCAATCCTGACACCAGCGCCTTAAGCATCGCCCCAACAGGCGCGGACATTTTAGAAGGCGTTACAAAAGAGCCACCTCCACCACCGCCTAACACCGATCATTTATCAGCGGAATAATTGTTATTTATAAACAATAAAACAAATTAACATCGCCGAATGTTTTTGCTGATAAGCTAGGCCACATGATTTTTATCATCCTCACTGTTATTTTATTAATTTGTAGCCTGCTGCCTCAATGGTGGGTGCGCTATGTTATGCGTAAACACGCAAAAGAAATTTCTGATATGCCAGGCACTGGCGGCGAGCTGGCTGAACATCTCATCGAACAATTTAACTTAGAGGGTGTAAAAGTCGAACAGGGCGAACACAATCAAAATCACTACAGCCCTGCAGAAAAATGTATTCGTTTAAGCCCCGAAAACTATCAGGGGAAATCACTTACCGCTATAGCTGTTGCCGCCCATGAAGTGGGGCACGCTATTCAATTTAATCGCGAAGAACCACTGTCGAAATTACGCGGTAAATATCTGCCGCTATCGGCTAGCTTAGGTAAAATTGGTACTTCAATGTTATTTGCAATACCAGTCATTACTGTTGTCCTACCCTCACCTGCAACCGTTATTGCGTTTATTGGTTTCAGTTTATTATTGCAATTAGCTGGCGCTGCAATGTATTTAATTATATTACCCGAAGAGTTTGATGCCAGCTTTAACAAGGCATTACCTATTTTGGATGCTGGAGATTACCTGCCAAAACATATGCTGCCAGACGCGCATAGAGTGCTCAAAGCCGCCGCCCTGACTTATTGCGCCGCAGCCTTAGCAAACGTACTTAATATTGGCCGTTGGTTTATGATTTTATTAAGACGCTAAATTCATCAAGATCAAACAACTTATTTTTAGCAGTAATTTTATACGGTGATAAACAACAGCTAAGTACCGACATAAACTAAGAGAGCATCAACAATCTCAGCAACTATCTGCTAAAATGTCTTCGCTTTAAAAACCCCTGTTATAAGCCCACTAAAATTTACCAATAAATATCAGCTATCACATGAACTCTATTGAAACCGCCAACATACCTGCAAGCCCAGTAAAACGATTAGCTGCTATGACTTATGATAGCTTCTTGTTGTTTGGGGTACTCTTTGCAGCAACCTTAATTCCCTCGCTTATCTTTGATACAGCAGCACCAGCCACCATTGAAAACGGCGATGTTGTTAATGAATTATCACCCTTGTTAAGCGGTTGGATTTTCCAAGTCTATTTGTTGGTTATTAGTATTTTATTCTTTTGTTGGTTTTGGCTACGCAATCAACAAACACTGGGGATGCAAGCTTGGCGTTTAAAAGTCGAGACGCTCTCAGGCCAACCGATAAGCTTCAACCAATGCTTACTGCGATTGCTTGGTGCAGTCGTTTCAATCGCCTGTTTAGGGGCCGGTTATTGGTGGATATGGGCAGATAAAGATAGTTTAAGCTGGCACGATCGCTGGTCAAAAACTCGCATTGTTGAAACGCCAAAGAAATAGCGCTTCGGCAATAGGATAATTAGCAAGAAAACTAGCTAGGCAATAACGCTATTTCGCCTGTTTTAAAAACCAGCCTCCCGCTAACAGGCAAATAATAATCGGGCCCAATGATGCAAATATCGGCGCGAACCCATAAACCAGACTGGCTGGCGCCAACATATCTTGTGTGGTTCGAAATACCACACCGACTAAGACGCCGATAAAGATGCGATAACCCATTGTAACTTGACGCAGCGGACCAAAAATAAACGAAATAGCAATCAACACCAAAGCTAATGTCGATAAGGGCTGTAATACTTTTTTCCAAAAAGCCAAACGGTAAGAGCCGCTATTTAAGCCCTGCGAATCTAAATAGTTAGAGTAATGCCATAAATCGACAATGGATAAATCAAGCGGATCAAGTACTAAAATATTCAATAACTCCGGTGACAACTCAACATTCCACACTTTCGAATGACCACTAAGCTGACTAATTAAGTCCTCCCCTATCTGCGCTTGTCGATAATCCTCTAACAGCCAATGATCACCTTGATAAATAGCTCGCTCAGCATAAAAGGTTTGCTGTAATTGACGCTCAGTATCAAAGGAATAAATCGTCACGCCATAAATAACACCGTTGGGTTGCACCGCATTAAAATGCATAAAGTCATCACCCTCGCGGTGCCACAAACCTTGGTCGCCGCCGACATTTTCAACATTGCGCAGCGCGATAGACCGCTGGCCCTGAGCAATACTTTCAGTCATCGGCGCAATATATTCACTGATCAACATACCGACGATCATAATAGCGAGCGCAGGTTTCATTACCATTAACACAATCCTACCGGTGGATATGCCCGCACAGCGCATCACCACCAGTTCGCTGTTTGTTGCCAGCGCACCTAAACCCGCAAGACAACCCACCAGCGCAGCAAAAGGTAGCAAATCAAAAATGGTTCCTGGAACAGATAACGCAACATACTGCAAAACTGCAAGAAAATCGTAGTCGCCGCTGACTGAGCCCATTTCATCAATAATGGCAGCAATGGCATCTAGGCCTAAAATCACTAACAACACCATTAAAATACTAGCGCTGACCGTTGTAGAAACATATCGATTCAATTGGCGCATAATGAATTAATCCTCCGCCAATTTAGGTTTTTTATCGCCCGTCGAATTACGTAAATAACGCCACCAGTCACTGCCAAAAAGCAGTAATAATGCTAGCGCTAAAAATAATCCGTGTACCCACCACATACCCAATTCTAAGGATATTTTTTGTTTTTCTATCGCATCCCGCGCGCCATTCAACAACACCAAATAAAAAATGAAAATCAAAAACGCGGGTAACATTTTTACATAGCGACCACGACGATGATTGGTACGACTTAATGCCTGAGCAATTAATGCCAGTATCGGCACAATCATCACCAACGATATACGCCACTGCAATGCCGCTTTATCTTCTAACTTATCAGACGCTAATAAACTTGCCGTGGTACGTGCATCTACTTTTTTATAACTACTCTTGCTCGCCGTAGGCTCAGCCATTAACTGACCAAACTTTTCAAACTGGGTAATCCTAAGCATTTTTTCACCAGGCGCACCGGCGTATTGATAGCCATTTTCTAAGACTAAATAACGTGTATTTTGTACCTCACCGGTTTCAATTTGACCTTGCTGTGCAAAGGTAACCGTAAGCTCACCTTCGGAACCACTTTGTGCAGAAAAAACATTCCGCATTTGCTGGCCGTCATTGACGATTTGCTCCACATAAGTCACTCGACCATTTTTAGCATCGGCATGAAAACGACCTGAGGTCAGCAACTCCAAACTATTCGATTCTTTAACGTCCTGAAAAATATCTTGGACTTTAGAGATGCCCGCAGGGCTGGCAAAAAAACTCAGATAAGCCACAACCACCGCGACCAAAATCGATGGAATTAATGTGTATAACGATAAACGA
>CALBVI010000216.1 GCA_937969395.1 uncultured Spongiibacteraceae bacterium
TCAATTCAAAATCAGCAAATTGTTCACGTGAAATCAAATCACCACCATCGTCCAGTCGTGTGAGACAACCGTTTTCAACGCCCCAACCTGTATTCAATTTATCATCTTTATAACTACGCCATTGTTTCAGCGAGTTACCATCAAATAACAAGCGCCAGCCTTCAGCCTGCTCCTCTTCAGTTAACTGATGGACACACTCGGCGCGGTCAACGACCACTTCAGCCGCTTTTATCAGTGACCTATCAGAAGGATACTGGCAACCAAACAAAAAAATGGCAGCAATACCTATCGAAAGAAACATTGTTTTTCTTCGGTTAATCGCTGCCACCCTTTTTTCAGTACTTATAGAATTAGAATCTTATTTTGCGAGTGCTTGCGCAATTTTTTCAAAATCTTCTTTGGTTGGGAAACCATTATTAGGCCGGCGCATAGCAGGCTCATACCAACCCGCCCATTTTGGGTTGTTATCGCCAACTAATCGCCGCTGATAAATTTGCTCTAATTGTTCGGCTCCAAGATTAACCAGTGCCGCTATATTTTTTTGTATGATCTGATTCGGCTGCGCTTTGTTTTGTTCGGATAAAATAACCAAATCAATAAGTGTTTGATTGTATTCCAATAAATCGAGATAAATTCGAATAGGTAACTCAATATGGTCGTGGAAGAACTCTTCAGCCCCAAGAAGTTTTACTTTGGCTTTTTCTGTATATCCGATCGCTTGTTTTAAATTATCAATACGCGGCTGTGTACCTTCGAAAAAAGGCTGAATCTTTGCAAACTCGACAACAAACTCTTCACGGCCTGGTCTGCGCACGGGAATACCAGCAAGATAAGCTTGCATGTTTTTAATTTGCCAGAGTATTTCAACATAGCCGACGCGATCTTTGTTCGCTTGGTGCAGCAACTTCATCGCTTCAACAGCTTCGGCCGCAGCTTCAGCGCCAAAGTAACGCGTACTCCAATCAATATAAAACTGTTCGCCATCAAAGGCTGTGCCCTGCTCTGCAAAGGCAGCATAGGCCTCTATATTTAGTAAAAAGGGCCGAAACGTCTGGCCATTAACCTCCATATAATGGCGGGCATCATAGCGTTCAAACATATCGGTCATAACGCTATCTACCAATTCTGGATAGGGATCCATGACATCGTGATTCAACCAAAACCCGGCGTGCATATAGGTGCCAAATTTATAACCTTTAGTATCTTCCGGTAAATACTTGAATCCACCAAAACCGTTATCTGACCAGGCAATAATAAAATCTTTGGGAGGAGAAAAGTCGCCATTAAACATTTCCATGCCATCGTGATAACAAATACACACCCGCGGCGCATCAGGTTTGAACTCGTTTATGATTTTATTAAATTCAACATAAACCTCATTGAAAACAGCGCTTTTATCTTCGCCGCAGGTCGATTTGTATTCCCAATCCCAAACTTGATTACGTGGACGCAGAGAGAAAATATCAATTTTTTTAATCGGCGTTTCAGTGAGGTAGTAACGCCAACCATCAATCCACTCTTGTTTATGATCACTCCAGCAGGTTGAGGCAGCTTCACTAAGCGTACGTAGTTGTCTACCCTGCATCATATCAACTTGAATAAGCATACCTTTGTCGTGCACGTAATCCATCATGCGTTCAAGATAATCAACATCCAGCTGGTAACCGGGATGGGCGATTAGGTATTCAGGGCGAGTGTAAAATTCAGCACGGCCAAGCATATCGAAAAATTCAATGCCGTTATATTTCAGCCGAACTAAGCTATCGATCATCTCAGTAAAAGATTCCCAGTCATACTCCAACACGGGTAATTTTAAATTGGCCAACTCATCGACGTCATTTTCAAAATACACCAGCAGAGGGACAACGGGAGCAGGAATAAGAACATTTTCAAAATCTGTAAGTTGCGCCAACGGCAAAGATACTGGTTTTTTACCCGTCCAGTACTCAAGTCCATCCACCCCTAGCATCTGTTTACTGTAGTCGTAGACCGCATATTGCGTTCCTTGAATATCTTTACCGCTTAGCATAATCAACGGCTTGTTTTGATACAGACCTTTATGCATCAAACTCGCTCTAGCATCCGGATTTAAATTCATAACAGTTTGTCGATCTTGGTCAGTTATCAAAGGCGAATCTGACAGCTTCGACAATTGGCCGACATAAAAGTAATACTCGGCAGTGGTTAGGTCCTGTGAAGTATTTTTCGCGCTATTTGCTATAACTATATTGGCATCAACAACAGAGTCTAAATCCGCTTTTAAATCCTCAGCCGCCAACTGCAATGGTTTTGCTGCATTCTCATCAATAAAAATGACGATATCTGCTGGAGGATTTATCACAGACTTGCAACTGAGCAAAAAAGTTAGCATTAAAAATAATATTGTCGCTCGCATTAATTTTCTCTTTTTAAATAGATAAATGTTAAATAGAACACATGAGTTTTTCATAAACGATTAAATCGCAAATTTAAGCACTATTTTCTGATCGACTTTATGCCTGATCAGCCAACAGTTGTGCCTGCATACTCAACTCAGCCGCTTTAAATGCATGCGCTTGCGTCATGGCGGTTTCGGTGCGATTAATACAGTCTTTAATCAATCGTCCGAAGAATGGAAAACCCGTTTTACCTTGCAACTCGATCTCATGTTCGCCTTCTGCATTGACCAGTAGCAAATTAGACGCCGGTGCTTCGCGCGCCAAATCAAGATACTTACGCAATTCGATAGTACCCTCGGTGCCGACAATAAACGTGCGGCCATCACCCCAAGTACGCAAGCCTTCTGGCGTAAACCAATCCACCCGCGAATAAAACGATGCGCCGTTATCTCCCGTTAACGAGAGTTCACCAAAGTCTTCAAGACCCGGTTTATCCGGGTTTGCCATATTGTCCGCCCGCGCAAAATTCACCGCTGCATCGCTGCACCCTGCATAGGTAAGAAATTGCTCTACTTGATGGGAACCAATATCGGTGAGTATGCCGCCGTAGGCATTTTTATCAAAAAACCATTCTGGACGAGTCGCCTTTGCTAACCGGTGAGGGGCAAGATTTAATACCTGAATAACCCGACCTATTGCGCCCTCTTCAATCAGCTCACCTGCACGCCACGCGGCATCGTTATGTAATCGCTCGGCGTAATAAACTAGATATTTACCACCTGTGACTTGCACCAGTTCACGGATATCCTGTAGCTGCTGCATACTGGTAAACGGAGACTTATCAGTAAAGTAATCCTTCGCAGCCTTTAACACCTGCGCACCAATATTGGCACGCTCAGAGGGAATGGCCGCTGAGGCCACTAGTTTGATGTCAGGGTCCTGTAATATTTGCTCAAAGCTGGATGCTACTTGAACTTCAGGAAACGCTTGAACAAACTTTGCTACTCTCTCAGCATCAGTGTCGAAAACCCATTTTAAGCTCGCACCTGCATCTCTCAAACCATTACACTGGCCGTAAATATGACCGTGATCCAGAAACGCCGCGGCAAATTGAAATTCACCAGCAGCTACAACGGGCTCTACTTTTGCAGTGGGGGCGTAATTCGCGCCGTCTTTTATGTCTACCATTTGTTTAAATCCAACCTAATTTCACACTGGTGCTATAACTAATGCTGGCTAACACCACCAGAATACAAAGTACCATCGCCATATTAAACATAAGTGCTCGCCTTCCCGTAGGTGTATCCTCACCAAGATAGCTTCGACGATTATTTAACAACAACCAACCCACGTAGGCGACCGGTAAAAGGAACCCGGCAATCGCAGAGGTAGGCAAAACCACATAAGCTCCCATCGTCGACCAGACAAAGACACCTAACACTGCTGGTGTCGGTAACAACAAAGCAAGACGGTATTGACGCGAGTTGTGTGACCAACCAAACATCTCTGCTGCTGCCGAACCACAGCAAAGCATATGCATAACCAACGACCCGACAGCCATACCCAATACGCCAAAGGCAAACACTAGCCTGCCCGTCACTGGTCCGAGACCAACATCGGCGAACATCAACCCTGCCTGAGCTGGACTCAGCTTATCTTGAATATTCATATCGCTACTGTAAAAAGCGCCGGCGGCGGCAATTGAGATTAAACCCGTCACCAAGATATAAGGTATGACCAGCCCTATCACAATATCGTATCGTGATAGCTCACGGTGCGCTCTCCCCCAACCTCTATGTAACAGGGTATAGCCGTAGATAAAGGTCATGTTTATACCTACCGCTGTTCCCAGTGCAGCCATAATCGTTGTTACACCGGCAGCATCGGTCGGTAAAGATCGAGGAATATAACCGGCAGCTACTGCCGCCCAGTCAATCTGTCCCTGCATAGATGCCGACACAACAACCCAGGCAAAACTAATAATAATCATGCCGGATAATAATTTAATCGCATTCTCAAACCATTTGACCGCTCGCCCACCGCCGCCATAATTCCAAGCGGTGTAAGCACACAGGCACCAAACCAAAATAGCTAACGCTAAAAGATACAAATCCCGCGTCAAGCCACCCTCTTCTTTGAGGTTAAAACCAACGCTGACTTCAATAATTTCTTCCAACATTCCCGCACTGAGCGGGTAATGAGAAAAACCCCAAATAATACTGGAAGCCAGCGCTGCAAATGCCCAAGCCCAAGCAAGACCTGGGTGAACAAATTTCCGCATAGCGGTAAAAGGCGCGATACCAGTACTTAAGGTTTGATAGGAAAGTGCAAATAACATAATGCAGCCTATCAACATCGATAAAGGCTGCACCCACAGCAATTCATAACCGTAAACCGCACCAATGGTCAGCGAGGTTACTGCACTGCCACCGCCAAGCGTCATCGCGCCCTGCATCCAGCCTGGGCCGCTTAATCGTAAATAGGTAGGCATACGCTGCAACCAAGGCTGCTGTGCTAAAGCTTCAAGTTGCTCAGCTTCTTTTGCCGCTGCAGTCATTATTGTTTCATTCATCGGTAGGATGCCTCCATATCAATATTGGCTTTAATATCCGCTTTTTTTCGCAGCGTTGAATGCTTAATTTTTTTATTCAATGCCTGCTGATAATCTTGGCTATCAAAAGGCAGTGTTATGCAATCACCACTCCAAGCAGACCAGAGAATGGCATTAGCGATGGAAAGAGAATCAATGCCTTCAGCTGCCGGCGCGATGAGTGGTTCTTGATTTAAAATAGCATTAACAAAATTATTGATTACCACTGCGTGCTGATTAACTGCGTCAGTGGGAGTAATATCGGTTTCGCGTTTATCAGGCTGGCCAAACATATTGTCCGTTTCGCGATTGTAGTCCGAAGTAGCCGGCAAATTTTCTGTCAGCAAAAGCTGCTCACCATCAAAACTCAACATTCCTTTATCACCAACAACCTCTAAACGATTAACACCGGGCGCTTCACCGGTTGAACCGACAAACGTTCCCGAAGCACCGTTGCTGTATTCAAAATAAGCCGTCGCTTCATCTTCAACTTCAATATCGTGATATTTGCCAAAGCCACAAAAACCCTGAACAGATACTGGCACGCCGCAAAGCCACTGAAAAATATCAATATTGTGAATGCATTGATTCAATAACAGGCCACCACCTTCACCGCACCAAGTCGCACGCCAATCTGAAACTTGAAAATACACCTCAGGACGAAACCAATTAGTCATGGTCCAGTGCGTGCGCTGTAACTCCCCCAACGTACCGGCATCAATCACGGTTTTCATTGTGGCAAACACCGGTGCTACTCGTTGATTTAACATCAGAGCAAAAACTTGCTCAGGGCCCCTCGCCGCTAGCAGCTGTTCGCCCTCTGCGGTTGATAAACCTAGCGGTTTTTCCATTAAGACGTGTAAGCCTTTATCTAAAGCGTAAAGCCCCATTTCCAAATGACTCATGGTTGGTGTTGCTATTAACACCGCATCACACATACCGGAATCAACCAGCTCACGGTAATCTGTAAAGTGCTCCACACCTATTTCAGCGGCAATGTAACTGGCACTGTCACTAGCACTACGCGATGACACCGCAGTAATCGCGCAATTGTTTACGGCATCACTGCGTATATGACCGATATGTTGTTGACCAATATTACCGAGGCCAATCACACCTAATCGTATCGGGCTGATTGCATTATTTTTTAAGCTGCTCATTGTGCTGCCCATTTCGATAAGGCGCTCCCATAAATATCTATTTCGTTGATAGACCACCAACGTTTTTCATCGTGACCGGTAAGGGTTAAACGAATAAAACGTGTTGGTATCACCATCGTGTCATTCTTACTGATACCGTCGGAGGAAGCCTGTTGTTGAAAATGTTCAGCCACGGTTGTCCAATCACGACC
>CALBVI010000217.1 GCA_937969395.1 uncultured Spongiibacteraceae bacterium
GCGGTTTCTATTAATAATAAATTATCCGCAAAAAAAGTACACGGCTTAGTACTCACCTTAGTGGCGGCAGGGATGATGTTGCAAGCAACTCAATTACTGATACAGGTGGATTGGGTGTCAGCGGGGCAACCATTATGGGACAGTAGCTGGCTGATATCAGAATCATCAGTAATAGGGCAGGTTAGTTATGCCATTTTTGGTTATGAATCGACACCTTCTATTGTCGAAATTGAGGTTTATAGTGTATCCATTGTTGGCGTTATTATAGTGACTGCTTTATTTTCAAAATACTGCAAAAAGCATAATGTTATATTAAAGAACGCTTTAGATAAAAATGAAGTAAAAGCTAGCACCGTAGAGAAGAGCGAAACCAATGCATAAAATATCCACGCGGATTCTATTCGTTTTTATGATTGTCTTTTTTGGTCAGCATAAGGTCTATGCTGACGGATTAACGATTGATAAAGTTTATAATCCCTATGTGCAACAACTTGAGAAGGAATTTGAATACAGAACACTGTATGAACAGGATTCTGATGATGCTAAAGATGGAATAATTCGCCATAAAGTAGCTTACGGACAAGCCTTATCAGATCGTTTATTTGCTGAAGTTTATTTAATTGGTGTTGATGGCCCTAATCAAAATCTTAAACTTGAAGCTTATGAAGTGGAACTTAAATGGCAGCTCACTGAGCAAGGTGAATACAACAATGACTGGGGTTTGTTGTTTGAATTGGAAAATGAGAAAAACGACAATATTTGGGAGGTAAGTACGACATTGATTGCCGTACATGAATGGTCTCGTTGGATAGCCACTGGCAATTTATCGGTTATTTACGAGTGGGGCAATGATATTAAAAATGAATGGGAAACAGCATTGTCAGGGCAGTTTCTTTACCGATATAGCGAGCGCTTGGAGCCAGGTATAGAAATTTATCAATCGGAAGCTAGCCAAGGAATTGGTCCGGTGGTTAATGGGCTTTGGCGTTTAGATCGTGGCAGAAAATTGAATTGGACCGCAGGAATTATACTCGGCACCAACAATGATACAGCGGATGTTAATTGGAAGTTTAACTTGGAATATGAATTTCAATAATTTACTGATAATAAGCAATATTCCATAACTCCCGCGCAATATGTTTATTATTACCACCTTCGCGTTTTATCATATTTAATAATTGATACAGATCAACTCTCGGCAGCAGTTCGTGAGTTAACCTTTAGACGATTAGAGTGTTACTGCAAATTTGACCATGTACACAGTTACTTTAATGCTGAAAGAGTTCCAGCTTTCTCATGGCGTAGGAGTTTACGGGTGAGAGCTACCTGATAATTTTCTTGTTATTGCATCAAATAGTTAAATCGCCAAATTAATGTTGAGGGGTTTTTGATGACAAAATTATTAACACTCTACAAAGAAAACCCACGGCAGGGACACCTATTATTTTTTTTATTAATGGCCTTTCTGGTTATTTATTTTTTACCCGTAGACTCCGAGCGATTCAGTAATGCATGGCTAGAAAGCCTTAGACTGACTAATTGGTACGCTAGAGAACACGTCATTTTATGTTTGTTACCTGCTTTTGCGATTGCGGGTGCCATGGCTGTTTATATCAGTCAGGGTGCTGTGATGCGCTATCTTGGGCCGAAGGTATCCAAGCCCATTGCTTTGAGTGTGGCATCAGTGTCGGGTGTTTTGTTGGCTGTTTGTTCTTGTACGGTACTGCCGCTGTTTGGTGGTATCTATAAACGTGGTGCTGGTTTGGGTGCGGCTATTGCTTTTCTTTATTCGGGCCCAGCTATTAATATTATGGCGGTGGTGGTGACCGCTAAAGT
Source organism: uncultured Spongiibacteraceae bacterium (assembly GCA_937969395.1). GTDB lineage: Bacteria > Pseudomonadota > Gammaproteobacteria > Pseudomonadales > Dasaniaceae > Oceanicoccus. The sequence continues at coordinate 1,837 of CALBVI010000217.1, forward strand.
GCTGGGTGCAGAGCTGGGTTTTGCCCGCGCCGTCGGTGCAATCTTATTTTCTCTTGTTATCGGCGCCATCATGCATGTGATCTACCGAAAGGAAGAGGCAGAGCGTTCTTCATTGTCAGATCGTGGCTTTGTTGCAGATGAACAGCAGAAACCGCTCAGTATTACAGTGATTTTTTTTAGTTTGATGGTAGGTATTTTGGTGTTTGCCAACTGGGCTGCTGCCGACAATTACGCATGGATGGCTGTTTATCAGTGGAAGTGGCAGATAACATCGCTGTTAGCGATAGCTCTGGGGACGTTGCTGGCGCTTCGTTGGCAGTGGTCAGTGCTTCATCTACTTATATTAGCTGTTGCTGTGGTCTTATCAGCTCTACTGGTACCTGGTGCACCGCAATTACCGTTTGCCATTGGCGTGCTTGGCATTATGTTATTAGCAGCATTAAATAGTCAGGATCAGGAATGGGCCGCGCAAACATGGGATTTTACTAAGCAAATTATGCCGCTGTTGTTGGGGGGCGTGTTTATTGCCGGCTTGTTATTAGGGCGTCCTGGCTATCATGGTTTGATTCCTGATGAATGGGTTAATACAGCGGTGGGTGGTAATTCTTTACAGTCCACACTAATGGCTTCGGTGTTAGGTGCTGTCATGTATTTTTCAACATTGACTGAGGTACCTATTGTTCAGGGTTTACTTGGAGCGGGGATGGGGAAGGGGCCAGCATTGGCGTTGTTATTGGCAGGCCCCGCTTTATCACTACCTAATATGTTGGTGATCCGCACAATTATTGGAACGCAAAAAACATTGGTGTACTGCGCACTTGTTG
>CALBVI010000218.1 GCA_937969395.1 uncultured Spongiibacteraceae bacterium
GTTGAGGTGGCCAAACTTCGAGCTGGTTATTCTGCACTTTGCTGGATTATTGGTATCGGGGCATATGTGGGAGCTATCCTTTTCTTTATGTCTGTAGATGTCGTTCCAAAAGGTGGTGAAATCTATGGACACATATATACATTTTACTTTTGGGCGGCAGTTCCAATTCTTATTGCCGTTGCCATTGTTATGTTGGTTCTTAGGCCGATATTTGTTTTGGCTCTTTGTGATCTTTACTCGGATTATCTCAGTGAAAAAGGAGTAGAAATCGAACTCCCAGATAATCCTGCTAAAAGTACCAGTGCTATCGTGGCGTTTGGTTGTCTCTGTCTTCTTTTGGCTGTGATTTATATGTATCGTGTCGAATTAGGTGTGGTAGATATGCTATCAACTCCCTACGGCCAAGAGTACCAACCAAGCAATGTGCAATAAAGCTTTAACAAGCACGTCAATTAGGACGCTCGCAAGCTCGCGCCTATTACGCGGGCGTTAGGTGTTCACTAGTATAAAACCTTAATCACGAAGAGATAACTAGATGCAATATTTTTCAATCCAAAAAAGGCGTTTTCAATTGATCAAGTTCCGGAAGTGTAAATTGATACAGCAGGTTTTAATGATTTTCGCTATTACATCTTGCGGTGGAGGAGGCTCTACTTCGCCTACGCCTACGCCTACGCCCACGTCTACGCCTATAGTAAGTAGCAAATGGAGTATTTTGAACGGTTTTCCTGTAAGTTATTTCAGTGGAGCTGGTTTTTCCCCGGAAGGAGCGCAAAATAATTTTCTTATTGAAAACATTGATGGAATGGATGGACTGGAAATATTGGTGGCAGGAACAGCTACACCTGGAAATTCGTCAATACATATTTTTAAAAATAATGGTGAGCCGCTTAGTGGATGGCCATCAGATTTATTACCTACCGGTACTGCTCCTTTTGTTGTTGCAAACTTTGGCGAAAAGGTAGTGGTTGGAGGCACAAATACAGTAGAAAATGATCTGTTCGTTTATGCTGCTGATTATTTAGGTTTTCCATTATCTTATTGGACTAATGTTCCTGTAAGTTTTGTGGGTCAATATCCCTCAGCTTTTGACATCGATAATGATGGAATTGATGAAATTTTTGTTGGTGATGAAAGTGCTCAACTGTTAGCACTAGATTATATTGGAAATGTTTTGCCGGGTTGGAATGAAAGCTCTTACCGTGAAATATGCTTGGATGGCTCAGGGCAATCAACAAAAGCTATAGCATTTGGGGATTTGAATGAGGATTCAAAAGTTGAGGTGTTGGCTGTTTCTGGAAATTTATTTTCTAGCCTAAATCATTGTTTATTAGCTTTCCAATTAGATGGTAGTCAACTAGATGGGTTTCCTATAGTGATTCCGGGTAACGGTCGGCATGATTTTTCGATAGCTGTCGGTAACGTAGATAGTGACGCAGCTTTAGAAATTGTATATGTACAATCTGGGCGTTTGGCTGGAATCAACCCAGAACTCTATGTTTATGGCAATGATGGTCTGATTAAGTATAGGGCAAGTCTATCAGGTGATTTACTCTTTTCAGGCGCTTCTCCAGTACTGGCTGATCTTGATGGAGATACAGTAAATGAAATAATTGTTTTAGGAAATGGAACGCTTAATGTTACACGGGGCAACGGAGATCATTTTCCCGGATTCCCAATAGTGTTCGGGCGCTCTGAATTAAGTAGCCTTGGGAATTGTGGAGTTGTAGTTGGTGACATTAACGGTGATACTGAGCCTGAAATTGTATTTTGTGCCATAGACCTTGGAGATGTTAGTACATGGGCTGTTAGTACTAATGGAGAGTTTTTAGAGGATTCTCCGTTGATCTCTGGCGAAAACGCTACTGGCTCGCCTCGAGGCCCAGCCATTGCTGATGTAGACAATGATGGACAGAATGAAATAGTTGTTGGAAATAGTAACAAAATCTGGGTCTATCGTTATGGAGAAAACGTTCCGTCAGGAGATATTCTATGGGGGCAATATGGAAAAGATTCTAAACGAACAAATCTCGTACGTTAATTATAAAAGCACTTTGGGCATATAACCTAGTTGTAGATATGATGTAGTATTCTCTATTCAACTTTGAGGTATCTACGCTACTAACTCCATACGCTAGGAACTGATGTATTCTACCGGTCTAGTACCAATGTAAGTCTATAGTCCGGCAAATAACGCTGTGGTTCAAAGAATGGCATATTATTTATATCACCTAGTATCAAGTTTGAAGTGCGACAATAATTATTAAATTCCAAAATACATTTCCTCTGGTGTTTGGTAATCATAACGCTTTCTTGGTCTTGTGTTTAAAACTTGAGCAATTCGTTCACATTGAGATTGGGTTACATTTGCCATGCTTTCCGTTTTTGGTAAGTATTGGCGAATTAGCCCATTCACGTTTTCGTTGCTACCTCGCTCCCATGAGTGGTATGGCGTTGCAAAATAAAATTTAACCCTACAGAGTTGTTCAAGTTTTTCATATCCATGAAATTCTGTACCATTATCCGCTGTAATCGTTTTAAATATTAATCCTGATCCATTAATCATACTAATGATTCGCTTATTTACTGACGCTATTGATTTATCTTTAGCTTTTCCGATCAAAACATATCCCGTTTTTCTTTCAAGCAATGTCACTATGCAATGATTGCTGCCACGCCCATGAACGGTATCAATTTCCCAGTGTCCTTTATACCGACGTGTCTCAACTGCATGACTACGTTCAGATATGTGTCTTTTGTTAGCCAGCCTTCCTCGACTATCATAAGACTTGTAGCGTTTTCTTCGCTGCTTTGTAGACTGCCTTAAATAGGTCCAAAGTGAGCCGCCATCCTCTTTGTCCTTCCAAATATATTGATAGATAGTTTCATGGCTCATTTTGTTGAAGGCAAGTTTTAAGCGGCGTATATAGCCAACAATTTGTTCAGGGGAAAATCTTTTTTTGATTAGCCTTCTAACCAACAAGAAATCAGTTTCATCATAATGGCTATTTCTTCGTGACCGCCGCCTTCTTGCTACAGCTCTTCGGTTAGCTTTAAATGCTCTGTAAGCATTGTCTACGCCTCTGCATCGATTACGATCTAATTCACGGTAGATCGTTGAGAAATGACGATTTAGTTGGCCGGCAATTTTCCTAATAGATAAGCCTTGCTGTTTGAGGGTGATAAGTATTATTCTTTCCTCATAGGTGAGCTGTTGATAGGTCATAAGGTTTTTCCACTTCTTGGCGGGAGAGAAAAAACTGATATATTACAGCTCACCTTCTTACTTTTAAAATGTGTCGCACTTAGTATATGAATTCGGCCATGGTAATAGATCAGATACTGGAACTAGTGCTATGTATTTTGTTGGTCTTGGTTGGAAAGTTGGTAGAAGAGTTGAAATAAGTGTTACCCAGCTATTTATTGATATTGAACATTTTGATATGAATACTAGTTCGGTTGGTATTAATTGGATATTTTAGAAGTTGATATCTTTGCCTGCACAGCCTAATAAAATAATGAAAATAGCCCACAAAAAAATCGTGGACGGGACAATGTAGTTTCCCCCATTTGCTACACACCTCTCATTAAATAGAGGTAAACAAATAACTAAGGCTATTTGTTAGGAACTGTATGTTTTGAAAAATTCGTAGCTGCCAGATCGGTTGATTCAATCTGGCAGCTACTTTCACTGGCTGTATTACGCTCAATATTTCGAGCATTCCCCAGTAAGCAATTACCTTTATTGGTCTGGGAACCAATAGTCCATAGAGCCGCCAAGCTGCATCATCATGCCTAGGTCATCACCAAAGAACCAACGGTAGGCCCAATCGGCGCCATCAAACTCCATAAAACCGATTTCATAAGCAGATACTTTATTACCAGCGGCTGGAATTCCAAAGAGGCTCTGAGTATTCGTTGCCGTTAATCGAAACAGAATCATGACCCATTTATCCTCAGCCATCATGCCAGCTATCTTATCGACGCGATCAGGAAAGGCTCCGCGAAAAGGATATTGAGCGGCGGCTTCTGGTGTGGCGCCATCGGTGATATTGGTAAAACCGCGACGCTGCCCTTCACCATATTCTTCAACAGGAGGGAGGAGGCCCGCAGGTGGGTTTTTAGCTTTATAGGCGTTAATCATTAGCTTGTTGTGATAGGCCTGTGAATCAACTGGGTTAGCCAATAGACCGGCAAGGTGTTCATCTCCTGTCATTACGGGTAGTACAATTGGCCCAGCTTCCCATTGTCCATCTTTGCGCGAGGGAAGAGGTTTTCCGATTTGACGCAGCAATCCAACTTCGTCTGCCATAAACCAAGACTTGGTAATCTTGCCATCAGCCAACCAAAAAATAGCCGCTGAGTCGATATCGATTTTTTCTCCTGTTGCGGGGATACCGTAGAGATTGCCTTTGTGCGTGCCTTTGATACGGTAACGAACCGCTACCATATTGCCGTCGGCCATCACAATATCAACGTCTTCATATCGGTCAGGAACGGCTATTCGCAGAGGCTCAGCAGTGTCCATCAACTCTGAGCCTAAAGCATGGTGTCTCATGTTGTGAAATTCGGAACGTATGCGTTGGTGATCTGTAGACATCAACTCTGCCGCCACCGATTCATGTTCCGGGGTGCTGAGTGTGTCCATATAACGCGTTACGACTAGTTTATTGGCGTCTTGTTCAGATATGGCCTGCGCATTCGCAAGCTGAAATCCACAACACATCAATATTGCTGGAAGTATTACCCTTTTTACCTTGATGCCTAAGTTCATTGCTAAAACCTCTTATTGTTGTTCGTTTATTCAGATTCGTCCTGAAACTAAAAGTCTGCTGTTTTGCTAAGTGCAGGGATACCGTGAAGATTTTTACCCGTGTTGCCAGAGCTCTGACTGCAAGTTAAAACTGTGTTTCAACGTTTTATACCGATGTTAAGTTGCAGGCTTATCATACCAGTCCGCTATGCAAACACTAAAACCCCTTAACACGCTCCTCGGTCAGTTCTACGCAAGCATAGTCAGAATAAGGTTCGTTGGTTTTGTTCTGCGTTAGTTGTGCGGTGTAGGGTTCAGCTAGATAAAGCGGGTCGTTGATGGTGTAAGTCATTATCAGCCATTCTCCATCCTCGCTGAGATTAAATCTCTCGACTGTGTGCATCTGATCGCTGTGCTTAACGCCTGTGCGAACGGCTGCCAGCCAGCCCGCTTCAAATCCAACGGTATCCACTACCAAGGTGTCGCCTACCCATTTGCCGATAGAGTGGCCTGCACGGCTTGGCGTGATATTGTCAGGGTGTGAGGCCATATCGAGATGGATGGTACGAACTAAGTCCATAAAACCGTAGGTCATGATGATTTTGTCGTCTGTTTGTTTAACTTTGTTGACGTGCCCATCAAACCACCAGTCATGGAAAATATTGGTCTCTTCACATTGGAGTCTAGGATTCATTTCTATACTAAAATTTGCCGCGGCTGCTTTGCCTTCTGGCGTCGGCACAAAGGAGACGCGACCCGTTGGTACTGGAATGTCAGCTGGCCACGCGGCAGCTTTAGCGGCAGCCTCTGATGGCCCTGGAGTATGTCCTCTTCCAGGAGGGGCAGCCCACCGACCGTTTATGACCGGTGTGCCTGGTGCTAGATCAACTTCAGCAACAGCCTCTTCTAACAGAGGGGCGATTTTATCGTTACGAGCTAGTGTGCGACCATCCGCAAAGGTCACAGAGTCCATCATGCAACCAAATTCTTCACGGCGAGCTTGTGATCCTTTGATGGTAATTGGTGTTCCGGTAGCAAACATGGCTTTTGTCCAACCTGCGCGTATTAGTCCGCTTGCGCCACGCATTTCACATCGCCATTCTTGAGTCTCACCGGTTGCAGAGGTGGCATCGAAATAGACATAGGAATGTGGGTTCACAATTCGAACGTCGGTAACAACACCTGTTACTTCAACTTTTATATCGCGATTAAACTGGCCATTGCTACCGTGATGGGCAAGGGCGGCAGTAGAGGCCAAGGTGAAGGTCAATGCCGTGAGTAATTTCATGTTTAAGCTCTCTTATTAGATTTGCCTAGTCTTCCATAATGCGTTCGTACATCTCGGCCATATTTCTAGCGGTCATGGTGTCGTAGAGTTGCCAATCTTTGTAGGCATCCATTGTGTATGTTTCTATAATTTTTTCGATACTCATGCCGGTGTGAGCTGCTGGACCCACGGCCTCTCTTAAGTCGTCGAAGTATTGGCGAAAATCCATCAGGTCTTGACGATTGCCGACGACGCCATGTCCTGGCAGCATGATATTGGCGTCAAGACTTAATGCTTTATCAATGGACGCTTTCCAGGGAGTGCTTTCCTTGCCGCGTAGTCCAAAGGGCAAGCGTTTGATGTTGATTAAGTCGGCGTTGAACAACGCTTTTTCGTTGGGGAAATAAATGAGGCTGCCATCTTCGGAATGATTTGAGCCGGAATAAACCATGTGGACTTCGCTGTCCCCAAGAGTGACAACAAATTTTTCCGAGAAGGAAATTG
>CALBVI010000219.1 GCA_937969395.1 uncultured Spongiibacteraceae bacterium
TAACTTTAAGAAATCGATTCGCAACGATTAAATTATCTAACGCCTTTACCTAAAAGTATAACTTCAACGCTTTGCACAACAATCATAAAGTCCAAAAGAATACTGTGATTTTTAACATAATATAGATCATAAACCAGTTTATTGGCAGCATCTTCAACTGAAGCTCCGTAGGGATATTTTAACTGCGCCCACCCCATCAAACCTGGCTTTACTCGATGACGCGCATCGTAATAAGGCAATTGTTCAACTAGCTCATCAACGAACGTCGGTCGCTCTGGTCTCGGCCCCACAAAACTCATATTACCTTTTAAAACATTAAAGATTTGCGGCAACTCATCAAGCCTTGTATTACGGATAAAAGCACCTACACGAGTCACCCTTGCATCATTCTTCTGCGCCCAAACAGCCTGACCATCTTTTTCCGCATTTTGCGCCATACTGCGAAATTTATAAATCTTAAACTCGCGACCATTCAGGCCAACACGTATCTGCTTATAAATAATAGGACGCCCCGTTTCCAAATACACAGCCGCTAACGTTAGCAACATAAATGGCCACGCAAAAAATAACAATGTAAACGATATGACTATATCAAACAGACGCTTGGTTATATCACGGCTCTGGCTATAACGAAATCCATCCCCATATACCATCCAACTTGGATGAATCTCATTTAACTCAATACGCCCTAATTCCCGCTCGTAAAATTCTACAACAGGTGTAATCCTGATACCTTTCAATTTAACATTAAGCAACTCATCTAGCGGGTAATAACCACCCGCATCACGACGCCTATCATCTAAAGCAACGACAATTTCATTAACACCATGCAAGCGAATCAAATAATCAAGCCCTTTTGCAGCATCAAGCAACAATTCTTCAGGCACCAGAACATTATCGGGTTTGGACGGAATACAACCAACCACATCAAAGCCTACAGAGTTTTCTTTGCTCGCTCTCTCCAGGATTGCCGCAGCTTTTGGCCCCGCGCCTAAAATCAACACTCTGCGCCGCAATTGAACTTGATCAACTATGGAGTAAAAAACCCTGCGAATAGAAAGAACCACAACCAGTGATAGCACCACTGCGGCAAACAACGCCCCCCGCATTAAATTCACCGGGGCTATAAAATAAGCTAGCACCACCATTAGCAATACGCCAAGCAGGCAATAACTAACGACACTTCGAACAGCCATTGCACTAAAACTTTCACCGGTACCTGCCTCATACACCCCCATCGCCAACGTTGATAGCTGCATTGCACCGGCAAAAATAATGGCAAAATGGATCAATGAATCCCGCTGAGTCAAATCTTGAAAAACCAGTGGTTGTGTTAATACGACCGCTATATATGCACAAACAGCCATCGCCAAAAACTCGATAACCGCTAATAAAATATAAGGCGACTGGATGTAATGATTAAATATTCTTACGTGAGCCAAAAGGTACTATTCCTTTAATAATAAAATAGCTAAAAACATAAATACTACACTCTGCCATGATCAAATAGCACATATAAAATATGTAACAAGCCAACAAAGTTACTGTAGCAATCCAAGCCAAGGATTATGGACTCATTTACAATAACTTCCAGTGATCAAGCGCTTATTTTAGTACAAGTGGACCCAAAAAGATGGTTCGATTATGGCAATAATGCCAAGGGATGAATTACAAACACTCTTAACACTCAAAATTCAGCATTCAAAAGTATAAATGTTGAAAATCAACAATATGAAACTCTCATATATTGCCCAGCCCTGCTATTATTAGCGGCAAATTTCATAGGAAGAACACCTTAATGCTAACAACTCATACCGACCCCCGCATAGGCATCATAGGCCTAGGTTATGTAGGCTTACCACTAGCTGTCGAATTCGGCAAACAAGTATCCTGCACCGGCTTTGATATCAATCAACACAGAGTCACGGAATTAACCTCAGGACTCGATACAACAAAAGAAACCAGCAGTGAAGAACTAAGTGCGTCCACACATCTATCATTCACTACCATCCCTAGTGATCTTAGTGACTGTAATGTTTATATAGTGACCGTCCCTACGCCTATAGATAATAGCAACCAGCCTGACTTAACCCCTCTAGAAAAAGCCTCTGCGCTTGTTGGCACTGTTATCAAAAATGGTGACATCGTTATCTATGAATCAACTGTCTACCCTGGCTGTACTGAAGAAGCCTGCATACCAATCATTGAAAAAGCGTCAGGACTAACATTTAACAAAGACTTTTTTGCTGGCTACAGCCCGGAGAGGATCAACCCTGGCGACAAAAAACATCGTGTCACCAACATCGTAAAAGTCACATCAGGCTCTACACCAGAAATTGCAGATTATGTCGACCAACTCTATCAGCGCATAGTCACCGTCGGCACCCATAAAGCCAGCAGCATCAAAGTCGCTGAAGCCTCTAAGGTTATTGAAAACACCCAACGTGACGTCAATATCGCATTAGTTAATGAGCTAGCATTAATCTTCAACCGATTAAATATTAACACCGAAGATGTTCTCGAAGCCGCGGGCACAAAGTGGAATTTTCTACCTTTTCGGCCAGGCTTAGTTGGCGGCCACTGCATCGGCGTTGACCCTTACTACCTAGTCCACAAAGCCGAGCAAGCTGGTTACCACCCGCAAATCATCTCTGCCAGCCGACGCATTAACGACAAAATGGGAACCTTAGTTGCAACCGAGGTTATGCGACTAATGACCCAGAAGAGAATTCACATTGTTGATGCCAATATATTAATTTTGGGCCTAGCATTTAAAGAAAACTGCCCTGATCTGCGCAATACACGCGTTATGGATATCACCGATGAACTGGTTGCATGTAACGCCAACGTCGACATCTATGATCCATGGGCGTCAAGCGCTGAAGCAAAGCAAATATTTGACATTGATATGGTTGAGCAACTGACTAACAATCACTACGATGCCGTCATTTTAGCTGTCGCTCATGACCAATTCAGAGGAATGGGAATAGAGAAAGTTCGCAAATTAACACGTAACAGCGGCGTTATCTTCGATATTAAATATTTATTCGATAGTGACAAAGTTGACGGGCGCCTATAAAAAACATACAGAAAACAAAAAACATGATTATTTTAGTAACAGGAACAGCTGGGTTCATCGGCCGTGAAACAGCATTACAGCTACTCGCCCGCGGAGACACGGTAATCGGCGTAGATAGCGTTAATGATTATTATGATGTCTCTTTAAAACGGGACAGACTCAAACAGTTAAATGAACACCCTAATTATCATCATTATGAGTTTTGTCTATCCGACTATTTATATCTTGATAAATCATTTACTGAACACCAACCTCAACGAGTCATCCATTTAGCAGCTCAAGCAGGCGTTCGCTATTCAATCACTAATCCACAAGCCTACAATACATCTAACTTAACTGGGTTCATGAACATATTAGAATGCTGCCGACACCACAAGATTGAACATCTTGTTTACGCATCCAGCAGCTCTGTTTACGGAGCCAATACCGAACAACCCTTTTCTACTAAGCATGCAGTAAATCATCCCGTCAGTTTATATGCAGCAACAAAAAAAGCTAACGAGCTTATGGCTCACAGTTATAGCCATCTCTACAACATACCGACTACAGGACTCCGGTTCTTCACCGTTTATGGGCCTTGGGGGCGCCCAGACATGGCCCCCATGATTTTTGCTCGTAAAATATCAGCAGGCGAGCCCATTGACGTATTTAATTACGGAAATCATCGCCGTGACTTTACTTACATTGATGACATTGTTGAAGGTGTTATTCGTAGCTGCGATACCATTGCTACAAAAAATCCCGACTGGGATAGCTCAACTCCAGACCCAGCAAGCTCATCTGCTCCTTACCGTAT
>CALBVI010000220.1 GCA_937969395.1 uncultured Spongiibacteraceae bacterium
GATTGAATTTGCGATTAGCAATGCCAAAAAAGGTGACAGCATATTAATTGCTGGTAAGGGACATGAGCAATATCAGCAGTACGGCGATACTAAAATTCCTTTCAGTGATATCAAGCAAGTCCGTTTAGCGCTGGCTTTACGTGCCGAGTCTGACATCGAGGCAAGTCAATGATTGCCGCGATGAAATTATCACAAGTTGCAGAACAAATGAGTGATCATCAATTGATTGGTGAATCTGTATTTAATCAAGTTTCCACAGATACTCGCACGTTAGTGTCGGGTGATTTATTTGTTGCGTTGGAAGGTGAAAGTTTTGATGGCCACCAATTTTTGGATCAAGCTATTGCTAGTGGCGCTAGTGCTGCGGTACTAAATCGTGAAATTCCAATAAATATACCTCACTTAGTCGTCAATGATTCAACCTTAGCTTATGGCCTAATTGCTAGAGAAAATCGACGTGCCTTTAATGGAAAGTTAATTGCTTTAACCGGTAGTGCAGGAAAAACGAGTTGCAAAGAAATGATCGCAACTATTTTTGCAGAAGACGGCGAAGTATTGGCGACACAAGATAATTTTAATAATGAAGTTGGAGTGCCGCTGACTTTGTTGCAATTACAGGCCTCTCACAAGTACGCCGTGGTTGAAATGGGCGCACGTCATCAAGGCGATATTAAGTATCTCTGCCGATTTGCCGAACCTGATATTGCGTTAGTGACTAATGTGATGCCAGTTCATCTAGAAATATTCGGCGATGTGGAAACGATAGCGACCACCAAAGGTGAGATTTTTGAAAGCGTTGCGAAGGCAGGTATAGCGGTAGTTAATTTTGATGAGAAATATATTGATCAATGGATGCGGCAAGCGGGCGATGCTCATATTTATAGTTTTAGTTTAAAGAATAAAGCAGCAGATGTTTATGCTGGAGAAATTGAAAGTTTAAAAAACGGCTGCATTCAGTTTTTACTTTGTTATCAAGGCGAGCAATTGCTCATTAAGTTACCTGTATTAGGAAAACATAATGTGAGTAATGCCTTGGCTGCAGCGACCGTTGCCATTGCTGCAGGTGTATCGCTGCCACAGATTAAAGCTGGTTTAGAAAAAGTGACGCCTGTTAATGGTCGGTTAAAAACGATTGAGCTTGGTGACCTTACTGTTATCGACGATAGCTATAACGCGAGCCCTGGCTCAGTGAGGGCTGCGATTGATGTGTTGGCTGAGTTTGAGGGGCAGCGTTGCTTGGTATTGGGAACAATGGGTGAGCTAGGTGCATCGGCTGCGGAGATGCACTGTGAGGTCGCTAAATATGCTGCAGATAAAAATATTGAGCAATTGTTGTTTGTTGGTGAATTTGCAGAGTCAATGGCAGTACAGACTGGTCAGAATGCGGTTAGTTTTTCTGACATGAATGCCTTATTAAAACAGTTGGCGTTATTAGAGAAAAGTAATGTGGTTTTAGTTAAAGGTTCGCGTAGTGCAAAAATGGAGCGAGTTATTGATTCGCTAGTTCAGAAGTATGCAGTCATCCGAGGTGATAAATAATGCTGCTTTGGTTGGCGGACTATTTGGCGCAATACTATAGCGTTTTTCAGGTTTTTAAATACCTGACATTTCGTGGCATTTTAGGTGTGATGACTTCGTTGGGTATTTGCTTAGTCTTTGGCCCCTATATGATTAAGCGTTTAAATTACCATCAGATTGGGCAGTCTATTCGAAGCGATGGCCCTGAATCGCATTTAAGTAAATCAGGTACGCCCACAATGGGTGGGGCATTAATTTTAGTGGCCATTATTTTAAGCACTTTGTTATGGGGTGACTTAAGTAATAAATATGTTTGGGTTGTTTTGTTAGTGACTGTGGTTTTTGGTGCAGTTGGCTGGGTTGATGATTACCGTAAAGTGATTGAAAAAAACTCACGAGGTTTACCGGCTAAGTGGAAATATTTTTGGCAGTCTGTTGCGGGTTTAGGAGCGGCAATTTTTCTGTATACCCAAGCAACAACACCGGCCGAGACACAGTTGTTTTTACCGTTTTTTAAAGACTTTGCATGGGAACTAGGTATTTTTTATATCGTGCTGACTTACTTTGTCATTGTTGGTTCTAGTAATGCGGTTAACTTAACAGACGGCCTTGATGGCTTGGCGATTATGCCGACAGTTTTAGTGGGTGGTGCACTGGGTGTGATTGCCTATATTACCGGCAATGTTGAATTCTCACGCTATTTGCTGGTGCCCTATATCGCGGGTACTGGTGAGTTGTTAATTATTTGTGGGTCTATTGCCGGCGCTGGCTTAGGTTTTCTTTGGTTTAACACCTATCCCGCTCAAGTTTTTATGGGCGATGTCGGAGCCTTGGCGCTGGGTGCAGCTTTGGGTGCTATCGCTGTTATTACTAGGCATGAAGTGGTTTATTTCATTATGGGCGGCGTATTTGTAATGGAGACCGTCTCGGTTATTTTACAAGTTGCCTCATTTAAATTAACCGGTAGAAGAATTTTTAGAATGGCGCCTATTCATCATCACTTTGAATTGAAAGGTTGGCCTGAGCCAAGAGTGATTGTTCGGTTCTGGATTATTACCGTTATGTTGGTGTTATTTGGTTTAGCAACAATGAAATTACGTTAATCATTTATTAGTTTGAAGCGGAAGTTAGTGTGCAATTAATAGCAAAAGATAATAGCAAGATCGTAGTGGGGCTCGGTATTACCGGGCTTTCTTGCGCGCGTTATCTTAAGCGAAAAAAACAACCGTTTATTGTTGTTGATAGCCGTAGCAACCCGCCCGGTTTAGCGTCTTTTAAATGCGAGTTTCCGCATGTAGAGTTAATTCTTGGTGAGATAACGGATGCAAGTTTAATCGGTGCCAACGAGTTGATCGTTAGCCCTGGTATTTCATTGGAAGAGCCGGCCATAGCTAATGCAATAGCAAATGGTGTGTCAGTTTGTGGTGATATTGATTTATTTTGTCGTGAGGTGAGTGCGCCGATAATTGCAATCACTGGTTCAAATGGTAAAAGCACAGTCACGACCTTAGTTGGTGAGATGGCGAAGAAAGCCGGAAAAAATGTCGCTGTTGGCGGCAATATTGGTGTCCCCGCGTTAGATTTGTTGCTTGAAAAAAATATCGATTTGTATGTTTTGGAGTTATCAAGTTTTCAGCTAGAGCGCGCTGGTGATTTGTCGGTTGAAGTGGCAACAGTGCTTAATATTAGCCCTGATCATATGGATCGCTATCCTGACTTGTTGGCCTATCATGCAGCGAAGCACCGTATCTTCCGTGGTTGTAAGCAGATTGTGATTAACCGCAGTGATTCATTGTCTAAACCGTTGTTAACTGAAAATGTAAAAGTATTGACCTTTGCTTTAACAAAACCTGACTTTAATGGTTTTGGCTTAATTAAAAGCGATGACGCTAAAACAGAATATATTGCTTATCAGTTTGATATGTTGATGCCTATTTCAGAGTTGAAAATAGCGGGTCGACATAATTTAGAAAATGCATTGGCAGCGTTAGCTTTAGGTCAGGCGATGAATTTTGACATGCCGTCAATGTTAACTGTCTTGCGTGAGTTTAAGGGCTTAGATCACCGCTGCCAATTTGTGGCAGAGCATACAGGTGTTAAATATTACAATGACTCTAAAGGGACCAATGTCGGCGCTGCCATCGCATCGATAACAGGATTGGCTGATAGTGCTAAAAAAATTGTATTGATCGCCGGTGGAGAATCTAAAGATGCAGATTTTTTGCCGCTGATGAAAGTAATAAAAAATCATGCTCGCGCTGTCATTTTAATGGGCAGTGCTGCGAACGAAATTGAAGCCATGATGGCTGCATCTGCTGTTGATGTTCCCGTTGTTACAGCGTTAACGATGGAGGCTGCTGTTACTTCAGCAGATAGTTA
>CALBVI010000221.1 GCA_937969395.1 uncultured Spongiibacteraceae bacterium
AATTACTCAACTGCCAAACAATTGCATCTTTTTTATAAAGGATCAATGACCTAAGTCAACCTACTGATTAATGCACAGAAATTTTAGGACGAATTCATATCCCAGGAAATTTCATCCTAAAACGATCAAACAAGTAACACCAAATAAGCCTATACCCATTAATTTGAACAATTCTTTACTAAGCAACTTATTTTTTTCGTAAATAGCTCTATGATTTTGTATAGGCTCTTCAAAATACCGAAGTGAAATTTCCGCTAATAATAACGAGACCACAATATACACAACAAAAAACTCTACTGACCTTCCTAAATATTCAATGACTAAAACGCTAACAAAGAAATGAATTATATAGATACCATAACACCGTAGCCCAATGTATCTAAGGAATCCCAGCTTTGAAATTCCCCTTAGATAACCAAGAGAGATCAACATAACTACAAAAAAACTTACCGAATCAATGACCTGCCCACCAATTCCATGAGCACCAACTTTAATACCCTTTAACTGCATTAGGCCACAAAAAATTAGCCACATCACCATTAAAGTTACGGCCAAATAGCGCCCTAGGTTTCCAAATGCAAGCAAAGCACCCAATGCAATATATTGCATATTCATATGCGTCACAAAGAATTTGTGATGATTGAACGGGCCATGAGGGAAGACACCTGACAGGAACAAGAACCCCGCGACAATTATACAAGCAAGGGCAACGATCGCTTGATTCCTTCTTAGGAAAAAAAACAATGCGGGAAACACTATATACATATGCTCCTCTACTGCTAATGACCAAGTAACATCAGTTCTCATCATTATTTTGTCAGTATTTGCCCAATAATAATTTTGAATAAACACAACAGACTGCTTAAAATATTGCGATGTCTCTGGGTATAAAATCGCACTAATTAATAGTGATAAAAAGAATAAGGGAAGAATCCGAAAAATCCTGCGAATATAGAACGTTGAGAAATATTCATATTTTGAAATTTCAGAACGGCTATACTTCTCTCTTTCCGAAAGTAATATTTTAGCAATAATAAATCCACTAATAAAAAAAAACAGTATCACTCCATAATGTCCAATGCCAGCAATTAGCTTAGGTGAATCAGGAATCAAACCTCTGCCATGGCCAATTAGTACAACAATAATTGCTATGCCCCTCAATTCATCAAGGCCTACAATTCTCTTATTGATGGATGGAATTCTTACTTCTTGATCTCTCATAATACCCTTAAAGTTCCGACTTATACCCTAAATGATCCATCTTCTCTTTGTAAGATTCGTGAAAATAGCGAATAGCATCACTAGGTAACATTTCCTTATAATTATTTGCCCTTTTCTTCCAAAAGAACTTCCCATTGAGAGATGTTTTTTCTTCCGACTCAGATAATATCTTATCTGACGAAACCAACTCATCAGAGACACCCAAAAAATCCTTAATTGCATCAATAGAATCCTTCGTATTAGCGACCATATCTTCATAGCATAATCTCAAATACGGAACATTTTTAGCCGCCTCATCCCATTTTTTTTGATACTCTGACCACTTACCTGAGGCGTTGCGATATATACTCACTCCATCATCTTCTAAAAACTTATCTATATAAAAGTAAATTTCTTGCGCCTCAATAATTTCTTCTACAGTTTTAGGCATGCCGCCTTTGAAATAACTATCTTTCTGCGTAATTTTTGCATAATTTATAGCAGACAATAGAACATCTAGCGGATGCCGGTAGATAGATATAACGCCCACCATTTCAGCTGAACATTTTTCCAATCTACCTCCCCCAGGAACAAAGTGTGTCTTCACTACTTGAACTTCCCCCCCCCTGAAGTTATGTAAAGGACCCTTCTTCGGATATTCTTTATTGAAGGATGGTATTGACTCGATAGCTTTCAATTCTGGTGATACTATTTGGTTGATGATCTCCTTAAGCCAGGTGTTCCCTGACTTTGGATACGACGCCAACCATACAACTTTTTCATCTCTCATAAATTCCTCATATATCGTAACTATTTTGATACTAAATTATGACGTAATCACCGCCCCATCAAGCCTTTCTCTCTTAGCTGACTATTTGCTAAACTCAACCTATCCTCAGGTAGTGGCTGCTTATTTACCCAATCAGAGAAAAGTTGTAATCCTTGATCAAGCCTCACCTGGGGAGAATAATTCAGTAGTTCCTCCAGCCTGCCAATATCAGCACAATTATGCCTGATATCTCCTATACGGTACTCACCGGTCACTTCAATTTTAGAGTCTCCGCCAAAAGACTTATTCAGCAGTGAAGCGATATCACTAACGGTCGTCTTAACGCCTGTACCCACATTAATAATCGAATCTGGTGCTTTTTTTACCTGCAACGCACTAAAAAACGCATTGACAACATCCGATACATGTACAAAATCCCGAGTTTCAAGACCATCTTCAAAAATGGGGAGATCGCTGCCCTTTCTAATTTTTGTAGAGAAAATTGATAAGATGCCTGTATAAGGGTTATTAAGGGACTGACCCTCCCCGTATACGTTCTGTAACCGCAATATCCCATATCCGATATTCATTGAAGTACAAGCAATTTTAACCAAATCTTCTTGCGCATACTTAGTCGCAGCATAAATTGATGCAGGGTTTATGCTATCGGTCTCGTGAGTTGGTAGTGGTGACAAGCCGCAATCACACTTAGGGCATACGGGCTCCCATATATGCTCAGTTAATTGTTGTTCCGTTCTCGGCTCTGGACATATTCTCTGGCCGTCATCACAATCTGCGCAGGTATATGCACCCTCTCCGTAGACAGATCGGCTGGACGCCAACAAAACTCTTTCGATATTAATGTCGTCTGAGTTGGCGATAACATCCAGTAGAATAGCGGTACCCAGTATATTAACAAAATTATAGCGTTCGATTTCATACATCGACTGGCCAGTGCCTGTTTCAGCGGCCAGGTGAACAATAGCCCCCACATTTTCTAACGACTTTTCTATATCTCCTTTTGATGTGACGCTTCCATATATAAACTCTGCATCACACGCTTCAATCCAACTAGGGGGCGAAGCTCTTTCACCATGAATCTGTGGTGAAAGATTATCCAAGACCCTAACTTTATAGCCATTTTTAGCTAGAAGAGGAACCAAGTGCGAGCCAATAAATCCCGCACCACCCGTGACTAGTATTCTTTTCATCTAATATTTCCACTTCACTCAAATATTTTCCAGACGGGCCTGTTCCAACCCACCTGACAGCTGCTTAGTTCTCTCAAAGACAAATTTGACTTGTTCTCTTAAGTTCTCAATCGAATATCCCTTGCCAAGCTTCTCTTGAGCCCGTCTCACCTGCTCGAACCTTGCTTCTTGGTTATTCAGTAATAATTTCAATCCGTTATACCAGTCATCAACCGACTCTGCCAAAACCCCACAGCCTTCATCACAGCAATCATCATAAACTGTGTCCTTTGTGGCAATCACCGCTATGCCTAGCGCAGTGTATTCTACCCACTTGGTATTCGCCTTCATCTGATTGAAGTGAATGGGGACTAGCGGACAAATGCCAACATCCCATTCCCGCTTAGCAAACTCTTGTAGAAATTCGTTATAGTTGCTTATAGGAGGAGCCGTAAAAATTCGGCCGCTAAACCTCTGGAGATCGTCAGGGATAGAAATAGACCCAAAAAACTCTAACTCAATATCATCGAACTCTTCCAATACTCTTACCAAGGCAGGCAATACCATTTTCAGATTATGTGCGTGATCCGCACTTGCCATATATCCTACTTTTTTTCGGCCCCCTTTTTTCACTGGCACCATAATTTCAGAAGAACAATACACTTTACCAGCATAGATGCGATTCTCATCAACTATGGAGGAAAACCTCTTTGTCAATTTTTGGGTTGAGCAATAAACCAGAGTTGCGGCATTTAATAGATGATTTACTGTTCCAAGCCTATCCGGGTGATTATGTAATTTATATTTCCCTTCGCCTATATCTTTTGGAATTCCCAACAAATCATCATCGATATGAAATACCGTTGGCACATTATTCTTTCTGGCCCACTGCGTCATAAATTTCACATGTGGTCCACTGTATCTACAGAAAACTATGATCGTAGGCTGAAACTGATCTAATTTTTTTTCTATCCATCGGCAGACGATACTATCCCGAATTCGGCCACCAAAAGTTTTTTTCATCTGTTCTTCAAAAATAAAGTCTGTAGTAACATCCCCGGAATCAACAAGATCCGCAAGCGGTTTTACAAAACTGAGTTGAAGCGTTGGGACATAAGCGTTTGCAACAAACATCACCCGCTCTCGCGCACTTTCGCAAACTAGCTCGAAGGATTCCTTCCTAGCCGGTAGCGATGAGAACAGACTGCGAAAATTTTTATATACAGTTTCCGGGCTGGTAGCCATCCCTATTTTTTCTAAGAAACATTCCTGCTTTTTGATGAATTTCTCTGGATTTTCTACAGCCTCCCCCGAGAACTGAAGCCATTCTTCTATGCTACTTATCTCTGTCAAGCCAGAATAATTGCCCATATCCATTACTCCGCTGCCGTCTTTCCAAACGGCGGTTGGTATACCAGCTAATACCATATCAATCAGTACAGAAGAAGGCGCCGATATTCCATAAGCGTAATCACTTAATGAAACTCTATACATGGGTAGGTTATTCAGCGTTGAGTTCCTTGGTAGCTCTACCTTGTTTTTTAGAACATATTGCCCACCGGGGTGCGGCCTTAACACAACTCTCCTCCCCTGCTTATCCAACGCTTTGCAAAACCCTGAAAACGTATTAATAAATGGCGCCCTAAGATCAACCGATGCATTCAGTCTAACCGAATGCAGGTTTTCACATACAATCCCTGTAGCCTCCTTCGAAGGCCGATCAGAAATATTTTGCTGAAGTACGCAAGTAGGCCCTGTTACCAGCAACTTCGATTGTTGCGAGGGCGACATAGACACCATTTTTTCCAGCCCAAACCAGCCACACACCACATCAGCGCCAAATGTAACGGAAGTTCCATGGGCAAGATTGTGCTGCTGACTTTGTAAAAATCCAACGCACTCGTATCCATGCTGAAGTGTAATTGTTAAAAATCCAGACTGCGCGCAACGAAATAAATCGTGCGTGGGGCTATGTGCCCCGAGACAGGACTCGCTGGCAGCCACCAGATAACCAGACTTACCTTCCAGTAGCTGAACTGCTTCGTATGTATGTGAAAAAATATGTATTGGCGAGCATGTTTCTTCACTAATCAGCTGTAACTCTGACTGCCAAATTTTTTGATTATCGCGTGCAAGAAACTTATCTGTTATCAAAATATCCGTCCGAAGCTGCATATCCAGCCCTGTCATATAAATAAGTGGACGGAGTATGTTTACATCCTGCAAAAGGTTTACGACAAAAACTACATATTTCGTATTCATTAAACCTTTGCTCCAGTACTCGGTCTGTTTACATCAATCCACCAAGCTGATTTTGAGAGTTCAGAACAAGCAATCTTAATACCCGGAAACGTGGATTCCATAACTGACTTCAGCGTAGCTATTACCTCATTATAGCAGGCCACATTTGTGAAAACGCTTCCCGTTCTTATCAACGGCGTATCCGCAGCATTGTATATTTTGAGAACTTTGTAATAATTCCTGTCTATAATTCTACCGCAGGGTACCGCTTTATTCCGTAATTCATCAGGTAGTAACTGGAGTTTCTTTTCAGCAATTAACATCTCTAATTCTTTACTTTCTTTGTCTATTTCAAAACGAATATCAAAATTTAAATTTGTTTGGCAGAACGGCGTAGATATAGACAAACCTCCCAGCCGCTGTGCAAATTTGTGCACATCACCCACCGTCTGCATGCCGTGGAGCACAGCTATAAACTCATCTTTTTCTACAACGCCGCTATTTGTCTCAGCGCGATTTTGTAAGAATAAAGTAAACTTTTCTCCTTCGCGCTCTGAACACGCTACTTCACGAATTAACGCATCAAATTCCATTAACCTTTCTTCACACAACAATAATTTACCGCTATCCAGATCAGTTATAAATTTGATAGCATCCTTGTATACGAATCGAGATAGGGGTTCATATAATGGGAACCCAGCGGATAGGATTTGAGTACCGGACACGAGCGCAGTTATTCCTCTGTTTAAAGACTTCATAATGCTAAAATTCTGAGCATTAACAGGAAGAAAACAAATCAGACTATCTTCAAGCAATTCTTGCTCTTTTTCTTCACTCCAGATATCCATGCGATAATCTACAGGCAAACGCGCAAGCCTTTTCAAATTATCTGGCGTCATTGCTCGAGCATTAGTTAACACGCTGAGATCAACATGATACCCGCGGCCTTTGAGCAGCAATAAATCATCCGAAAAAGCTGCGAGGTCCCTCAAGCCGACAGGGAAATTAGGATTATCCCCCATACCAAACCACCCCAGTTTTATTGTTTTTTCTTTTCTCGCATACACCAGTTTTGCTGCGAGCGTTTTCCTAATATTAACATCATCCCACCCTATTGGAGCCGGATCATTAAGGACATGTACTGGTAGACTGCTATTGTATTTCCTTATAACAGATATCATCGCTGGAGTGGCGCACATTGCAAAATCGACCACAGTAGCCAACTCAGACAACCACAATCTTAAACGGGTAAATCTGCTATCATCTATCTGGCTGAAGTAATCATCAAAGATGTCTACCCCAACGCATTTCTTTCCTTTTAACAGATTCGCGAGATAGATTGCTCTAGCATCATAGCATTTAGATATAATATATATATCGCTATCAAGATCTGAGACAGCAGTAATGTCTTGGATAGGAATCACGGATAAATTAATACCCTCCAGACCAACCACGCTAAAAATTCTTTGGTACCTTATCCTTACCCCTGCCTGCGTAGCATACTCTTTATTTGGAATTAGAACGCATACTTTCATTAGTGGAGCCTCCTTAAGCATAAGACTCTATTTGCGACAATATCAGAATTTTCATAAATTAATCCCTTTTGGATACTGTTACATAACGCTCCCTTTATAGGCTTCTTGTTTATACACCCGACCGATAGCAGTGATGTTGTATAGTTGGAATATCCTGCCCTTATTGCTTGCTCGCAGAGACCGACAACAGGGTTTTTTACTTTTACTTCTGAGGTGGCTTTCTGACGGCAAACAGAGAAGAACTTATCCGCGCCTACAAGTAGACAGCGGGGATCAGGTGATAACACAGGATACCAATTGCTACCAAACACCTTCGGCTCCACTTTATCGCTGACGCCCCATCCAGACTCTGTATTATCTTCTGACGACAACACTACTCCCGAAGACCCCAGCCTAACCACAGATTTCTTATTTTTCTCCTTTAGCTCCAACATCAAACACCCAGTGGAAAAAATATCCGCACGATCAGCTTTGGACAACAACTGATTTATAGTGCAAGGATGATGTAACACAACCCCTTCCGAGATAAACAATAGATAACCCTTGATTTCTTCGACATTTAGCTCACTCGACATCTGATCGAAAGACCATACTTCCCCAAGATAAAATTTAAAATCCAGACATTTTGAAGAGAGATATTTATGCACCTCCTTCAGAAAACCTGTTTTTTTCTTATCACAAAAAATATGCAACCAAATATTGCTTTTGTTGATACTGTTCTGACGAATCAGAGAATCCAATGTTGAACAAAGCATTAGTGAGTCATGCTCTTCAGCAGCTATCACTATATGTATTTTCTCGCTATTTTTAAGCGCAATTGATACATAGGCTGGCTCTTCACCGCCGATAGCAGGATTATATTGAGTTGGCAGAATTAACTGAGCGTCAGTAGTTAAACTTTCTCGAACTGTCCTTATCGTTGAGACCAGTTTTTTTTCTTCAGTCTGGTCTATGTACTCGTAACTGTCTATACAGTAAGGCTTTCGGACGACATATGCGACATCATCAGTACACTCATACATTACCAGATTGAAATGAAAGGCTTCTTCAGATTTCTGGCCGACAGTTAGCATCGTAGCTATAGTCGGAATGGTGCCTGCCTCGATAGCCCCCCCCTTTATGCTGGAATTCCTTTTTCTACCGCCTAACACTGCTTGAAAGTAATCGACCACTCTTTTCTCGGAAAATCCAGCTTCGCCCATCACTACATCTATGCGCATTATCTCACTTAACCAGAACCGATAATTTTCAGAAAAAATAGTTTCCGAACCTAGCGCCTTAGTGCAATCTACAGAAAAAAACTTTTTTTCGTCCGAGGGATTCCCAATTATCTGATTATCTAAATCAGCTATATACTGCTTTGAAAAACTTGCAAACAGTAATCCATAAGGCACCTGATCTTTATTGGCTTCCAACAATTCACTATAGTACTTTCCTCCTCTAGCTATAGCCGGGAGCGGAAATATGCTCGCTCGCCCCAACACACCCTTTTCATCAGTTTCACAAACTAAAACGGGGAAAAACTGACTATTTAGCTCTATATCTATAATTCTCATACCATTACCGACATG
>CALBVI010000222.1 GCA_937969395.1 uncultured Spongiibacteraceae bacterium
GCAAATTTAACAGTTTAAGCGCTAAATTAGCCGCATCGCCGTTTCGGATAGGCTGCAGCGAAGCATCGTAATCAACGCGACTAGCACCCGGATTTTGACGAACACTGTCATTCAATACATACAAATCCGCGCCTGCAGCGGCATTTGGTCCCCAAGCATAAAAAGGAATTGTGTAATTAAGCGGGTTAGCCTCATCGCTATGGGCTCTGCCTGTTCCACCATGATCAGCGACCAGCACGATTGCCGTATTGCCTTTTAATTCCGGCTGCTGATTAACCAGAGTGAAAATCTTCTGCAGATAGCTATCAACCCGTTTAATCGCATCTTGATAACCCGTGGTCGTCCACTTATCACCATGACCAGAGGCATCTGGGTCGACAATATGAACAAAAGAAAAAGCCAGCGCTTCAGCCGTCATATCAGTGACAAAGCGGTCAATTAATTCATTAGCTGTACGATCAGACGAAAGAAAAACATATTGATCGATCTTATCAGTGCCATTATCCGCACCTATTAGATCAACAGCGCCATTACTTTTATTGTAACTTTGCTCAAATAAAACAAACTTATCCTTGCTCACATACAAGCCTGTAGACAAACCATGGTCATGAACACTGTCGAACACACTGCTGATATAAGCAGGCTTTTCACTATTATTGTGGAGAGTCATTTCCGCTGTCGGCATATTATTGCTGATCTGACCGTGGCCATCAGGTCCAACCACACGGCGCGCAGTCATCATTGAAGAGTGATTGGGCAACGTACGGGTATAATCAAAATCAGAACGCGCATTGTCGGTCCAAACACCCTCTTCGCGAAAACGAAAAAAATTGGGCAGCTGTTGCTTGCCCAATTGATTAATAACATCAGGTCGCAAGCCATCAACAGAAATTAAAATCACATGCTCCAGCGATAATACCGGAGCCGTTACAACCAACAGCGTCGCCGCTGCTAATAATTGTTTTATTTTCATATTTATACCCAACAATTCATGCCCAATGTTTCATTCAATGATTATTCTGACGACTGAAACCTACCTTCTTAATCAGCCAATGCCTGACGCTGCTTTTCAATCAGGCTCTGTATACCAGACTCAGCCAAACCCAACATCGCATCTAGCTCTTGACGGCTATATGGTTCGCCCTCTGCTGTACCCTGTACCTCAATGAAACCGCCGTTTTCTGTCATGATGACGTTCATATCAGTTTCAGCATTAGAGTCTTCTGGATAATCTAAATCCAACACTGCCGCGCCTTGATAAATACCCACAGACACCGCGGCAATCATATGTTTAAGCGGGCTCTCACTAATCAAACCGTTAGCTTGCATTGAGCTAAAAGCATCCATCAAAGCAACACAAGCGCCAGTGATAGCTGCGGTACGCGTTCCACCATCAGCCTGGATAACATCACAATCGATAGTAATACTGTTTTCGCCCATCGCGGTTAAATCAACCGCTGCGCGCAGTGAACGACCAATCAAACGTTGAATCTCAACAGTACGACCACCCTGCTTGCCACGTGCAGCTTCACGACCCATACGACTACCAGTTGAACGCGGTAACATGCCGTACTCAGCAGTAATCCACCCCTGACCCTGACCTCGCAAAAACGAAGGTACACCGCTGCTAGCGGAAGCCGTACAGATCACCTTGGTATTGCCAAATGTGACCAGCACCGAGCCCTCTGCATGACAAGTAAAATTGCGGGTAATCGTTACGTCGCGGAGTTGATCAAGATTGCGGCCACTGGGTCTAGATATTGTCATGGTGATTCCTAATTGAATGCTTATATTAACTTCGATTATATGGCGCAGCATTATACACAGAAGCGTTTTCGACCAATACGAAAGCCAGAAAATAGCTGCGCTATTAAATGTCTGAGGCTTATTTCCCCTCTTTACGTTTCCAGTTAGAATGGCTGACTTCATCGATTATTCGGATACGTGACTCTATGATTCGCAGCATGACTTCTTTTGCCAGACAGCCTTCACAGCAAGCTTGGGGCTCTCTTATCTGGGAAATACGCTCAGTTAACCACCGCTATCTAGAGCCCTCCTTCAAATTGCCTGAATCCATGCGTCACCTAGAAAACGATTTGCGTGAAAAAATACGCGCCAATCTCAATCGCGGCAAAGTCGAATGCAGCCTAAAACTACAAACGGATATGGGCGGCAACAGCGATAACATCAATATTAATCAAGCGCTACTCACACAACTGATAGCTGCCGCTGAAACGGTGCAAGGCCAGTTATCAAACAGCGCCGATTTAAACCCAATAAGTTTGCTGCAGTGGCCTGGCGTTATTGCCGAGGCAGAAACCGACCTTAATGAAATCAGTAAAGCCATCCTAGAAAATTTCCAAACGACATTAGAGCAACTGGTTGCCAGTCGCGAGCGCGAGGGAATGGTACTCAAACAAGTCATTGAACAGCGCCTAGACGCCATCACAGACATTGTTGCCGCTGTCAGAAAACAGCTACCTGAAATTCTTGCCGCACAAAAACAAAAACTTAAAGCTCGACTAGAAGAGCTGCAAGTAGAGCTAGACCAAGACCGGTTAGAGCAAGAAATGGTTATACTCGCGCAAAAAGCCGATGTTGATGAAGAGCTTGATCGCCTCGATACGCATCTTGGCGAAGTGCGCCGCGTGCTGAATAAAGGCAACGCCTGTGGGCGCAGGCTCGATTTCCTTATGCAGGAACTCAATCGTGAAGCCAACACGCTGTCGTCAAAATCCATTGTTAGCGATACCACGCAAGCGGCAGTTGAATTGAAAGTATTGATTGAACAAATGCGCGAGCAGATTCAGAATATCGAATAATATAAATCACTCTAAAATTTTACGGCAGGAATCACCACAACATGGCGCTTAGTAATAACCCATCATCAAGTCAGGGCAACCTTTACACGATTTCCGCGCCATCTGGTGCCGGCAAAACAAGCTTGGTGAAAGCCCTGATAGAATCCTCTCAGCAAATATTGGTTTCGATATCGCATACGACTCGCGCTATGCGTCCCGGCGAAATTGATGGCGTTAACTATCATTTTGTCGACCAAAGCCAATTCAAAGCCATGCTGGAAACCGACGATTTTTTGGAACATGCTGAAGTATTCGGCAATTATTATGGTACTTCCAAACAATGGGTGGAAAAAACACTCGCCGCCGGCAAAGATGTAGTCCTTGAAATTGACTGGCAAGGCGCGCAGCAAGTCGCTGAGATCATCCCAGGAACGATAGCCATTTTTATCTTGCCGCCATCACTACCTGAACTACGCGAACGTCTCACCAATCGTGGCCAAGACGACGATGCGATTATCAATCGCCGCATGGCCGAAGCCGTTAACGAAATGTCGCACTATGAAGCTGCAGACTACATCATCATTAACGATGACTTCCAAACAGCGCTGACAGATCTACAAGTTATTTTCCATAGCCAGCGCTTAAGCCGAAAGCGACAACAAGTACAACATCACAACTTGTTAGCAGCGCTGCTATCCTAAACTGTTCGTTTTTGCTACACTTCGCGATCGATTTACCATAGCGCCTGATATTTGGACCTAAATAACCGTCCAGTAAAGAAATACCACGCTAAACTGACTATCACGATTGGTATTCAGACTAAAATTTGTACATTTTACTAGTGAGAGATAAATTCCATGGCACGTATTACTGTCGAAGATTGTTTAGATAAAGTTGATAACCGTTTTGAACTTGTTATGGTTGCCAGCAAACGTGCTCGTGCGTTAGCAACGGGCGGTCAAGAACCACTTGTTGATGAAGATTCTGATAAGCCAACAGTAATTGCCTTGCGCGAACTAGCTGACGGTTTTATTACTGCTGACGAAATTCTGCGCCCGAAACCAGAAGAGCCAGAAGAACTTGTTATTGATTTAGAAATGCCTACCCCAGATTTTTCAATCACATAACTTTCAACCACATAATAAAGCCCCCCCAACAAAACAACTGGTGCGCCTTGCACCAGTTGCTCAGTAGTTCATACTACGGTTAACAAATTCGTAAGCGCAACAAAAAAACTTTGCTCTATAAAACGATTAAGAGGTGCTCCGTAGCACGACTACAAAAGGTGGATCTTCACGAATGCAACAATACAGCTTCTTTCAGCAGCTAGACCCTAGCAAAGAAGTCAACTCTATCGACACTCTAAGTAGCTCGCTACAAAGCTATCTTGCACCTGCACAAGTTAACAATATAAGACGCGCTTATTATTACGCCGAGCAAGCTCACGAAGGTCAGCGACGTCGCAGCGGCGAACCTTATGTAACACATCCTTTAGCTGTCGCCACCATCCTCTCTAATATGCACATGGACCATCAAAGCTTGATGGCCGCTATGTTGCACGACGTGATTGAAGACACCGGCATCAGCAAAGCAGCCATGACCGAACAATTTGGCGAAACCGTAACAGAGCTCGTCGATGGTGTTAGTAAGCTAACCCGTATGGAAGATCAATCTCTAGCTGAGGCGCAGGCGGAGAACTTTCAAAAAATGGCGTTGGCAATGGCTAAAGATATTCGCGTCATCTTAGTCAAACTCGCTGACCGCCTGCACAATATGCGCACTCTCGGTGTACTAAAGTCCGGTAAGCGCAGCCGCATCGCCAAAGAAACTCTCGACATCTACGCGCCGATTGCACAACGCTTGGGTATGCACAGTATTCGCGTCGAGTTTGAAGATTTAAGTTTTGCCGCAATGTACCCTATGCGCTCTCGACGAATTGCCGCCGCAGTAAAATCCGTACGTGGCAATCGCACTGAAATTGTCACTCAAATCCGCGAGTCCATTGAAGCCTGCTTAGATCGCGAAGAGCATCAGGCAACCGTTATCGGTCGCGAAAAACATCTTTACAGCATTTACCAAAAAATGCGCAGCAAGAAAAAATCATTTTCTGAAATTATGGACCTCTATGCTTTCCGCATCGTCGTCGATAGTGTCGATACCTGTTACCGCGTACTAGGTTGCATTCACAGTTTATACAAACCTGTTCCGGGGCAATTTAAAGATTACATCGCCATTCCAAAATCCAATGGCTATCAGTCTTTGCACACCGTTCTCTTTGGCCTACACGGGGTACCGATTGAAATTCAAATCCGCACCGCCGAAATGGAAGAGATGGCTAACTTCGGTATTGCCGCACACTGGCTTTACAAAACGAATGATGACGAAATACAGCACAGCACTCATGTCCGTGCGCGGCAATGGCTAACAGGCCTGCTAGAAATGCAACAGCGCGCCGGTGATTCATTAGAGTTTATTGAAAATGTAAAAATCGATTTATTCCCCGATGAAGTTTATGTCTTTACGCCAAAGGGAAAAATTATGGAGTTGCCGCAGGGTGCAACTGCTGTAGATTTTGCCTATGCCGTTCATACCGACGTAGGCAATCACTGCGTCGCCTGTCGGATCAATCGCCGATTAGCGCCGTTGTCAGAACAATTACAAAGCGGCCAAACGATTGAAATCATTACCGCCTCTAGTGCGCAACCAAGTCCTGCGTGGCTTAACTTTGCTGTCACCGGTAAAACGCGCACTAATATTCGACACTTTCTAAAAAATCAGCGGCAAACAGAATCCATTACCTTGGGCCGCCGCCTACTAGAAAAAGATTTAAATGCTTTAGATTCAAGCATTGAAGATCTTAACGACCAACAAAAAGATCGCTTACTTAGCGATGTTAATATCAACAACTTCGAACAAATTCTAGAAGAAATAGGCATGGGTAATCGCGTGTCTTTTCTGACTGCGCACCAACTACTGACCGGAACCAAAGAAGAAAACGGCATTGATCCAGAAACGGATGACAAACAACATCAGCCATTATCCATTCGTGGCAGTGAAGGCTTCCAAGTTAATTTTGCCCGCTGCTGTTTTCCTATTCCCGGCGATGACATTATTGGTTTTATCAGCTCAGAAAGAGGCATGGTCGTCCACACTGATCGCTGTCATAACAGTCAAGATTTTCGTAAAAACCCAGAGCGTTCAGTCACCCTGCGCTGGGATGGCGATGTCGAAGGCGAGTTCTCCGTTGAGTTACATATCGAACTCGAAAATAGCCGCGGCATCATTGCAGTGCTGGCCACTAAGATTAATGGTCTAGACGCCAACATTGAAAAAATCAGTGTCGAAGAAGAAGGTCCTCACGTTAACACTGTCAATGTTGTTGTAGGCGTTCATTCCAGAATACACCTCGCGCGTATTATGAAACATTTACGAACCATTAAAGCCGTACTCAAAGTAACTCGCGCTAAACATTAATCACAACTTAATCAAACAATAGACATATATTCTTATGAACAAACAAGCTATCTCTACAGACAATGCACCACAAGCTATTGGCCCATACTCGCAGGCGATTAAATCTGGCGACACGGTTTACCTATCAGGGCAAATTCCTTTAGTGCCTGAAACAATGGAACTTGTCACTGGCGACATTAAACTACAGGCCAAACAAGTATTTGATAACTTAGCGGCTGTTGCCGAAGCTGCTGGCGGTGATCTAAGCAACGCGGTAAAAATTAATATTTCATTAACTGACTTGGCTAACTTTGCCGATGTTAATGACGTAATGAAACAATACTTTAATGAGCCTTACCCCGCTCGCGCCTGCGTTCAAGTGGCGGCATTACCAAAAGGCACAGATATTGAAATAGAAGCAATACTGGTTTTATAACGTTGATTTTATGATATTGGTTTTATGGCGCTGGTTTTATAACAACAGTTTTGTAAGACTTAGTTTTTCGGGCCAATCACATGCAAATATAATTGGCCCCGGTAACTAAAAAGAACTCACTAAACAGAAAAAGACATTAACGCTGTTTTTTGATTAACTGAAACGCCTCTTCAACCGCTTTTAGTCTTTCTTTTTTCCGCTCAAGAAACCGCAAGTGATGCTTTTTTTGCTCTTCTTCCGTTGCTGCTTTAATGTCTTTTTCTAAACTGCTAATTTCTTCTAATAATTGGCTTCTTTCGTTTTCTATCCCTTCAGCCTGCTCCGCTTTATCAAAAGCCATGTCTTCAGCCGACATTTTCCGCTCTTCAGCTGGCGCCGCAGGCACAGTATAGGGGATTGTATTTACGCCATCGCGCAACTGCCGTTGGTTCATATAAGCGGGCGACATAATTTCTATGCCATTACTGTGTAATTTATCCAGCACACAGCCATACAATTGCGATCTCATAGAAATTAAACGTTTAGGCTCTTCAAGAAAACCAGAAACACGATAGACAACAGAGAAATCACCCAACTCTAAAATATGCACAAAGGGCTCGTGCAAACCGCAGGCAATAGCAGCTTCTATTAATGAACTTTCAACTCGTTTACGTTCTACGTCATAACCCAAGCTTAACGTCGCTGAGATAATAGTTCCCGAACTCAGAATGGTCGCTACGGGATTATTAATACAATAAATATTGGGCAAGGCAATTAGCTCTCGCGTTTCTGTTTGAATCTCCGTTTCAAATAAACCACGTTCTGACACTCGGCCAAAATAATCACCGACACGAATAAAATCACCCACTTGAAAGGGCTTGGTAATACGCAGTAAAACACCCGCCATTAAATTAGAAATAATCGTTGTTGAAGAAAAAGCCAGTGCGCCCGACATTAAAATACCAATCAAGCCAATTAACTGATTACGGGAGTCATCACTGACAGGCAACACCAGCACGATTGCCAAAATACCTAACACCGTTAAACCCAGCATAATTAACTGCCGTGGAAACTTTTTCTCGTTACCTATATCAGGATTACGACTCAGCAGCATCCAATTGGAAACCCACAACACGGCAATAACAGCAATAACTGTTTCTATGAGAGGAGCATAAGGTATAAGAAAATCTAACATGACTCTGACTTCCAATTTTTATTTATTTTAATCGTTAAAAAAATGCTATTAACGTTCGTAAACAAGCTTTAGATTAAAAATACTATGGTGACCCACATGCCTAACGCACAGAAGAACGATGCAATAAACGCAAAAAATCGATGGAAAGGATGATTATAGCTAAGATGAATAGCAGTATGCACTAGACGAAAAACAACAAAAACCCATGCCAAGATTAATAACAACTGATTTTCAATATTGAGTGCGAGAGCCGATACGCAGGCCGCATAAAAAAGCATCGGAACTTCAAATAAATTATTAAAGTTCCTACCGAATTTTACCGCCTTATCGCTCACTTTGTATTCATTGGACATCAACTTAAAATACCGTGGGTCACTCTCACCCGAGTAAGCACTTTTAATCCGAACATAAGCCGTCATCAAGCCAACAACTGATGTCAACACAATCATTACAAACATGGGATAAACTAATTCCATAACGCTTCCTTTATTACTAACCCGTCTTAGCTAAAATAACCGCCTTACAAACCAACACCCTGAGCCATTAACATAGCAAGTATCGGCAAAATAAGCAGCAGCCCTATTTCTACACGCTTAATAATAATGATGTAGCTCGGTACATTAATGATATCGTTTAAGCTATTACGATGCCTTAAAAAGAAAACCGTAGGAATCACCGACATAATCGCAATAAGAAAAAACAGGCCTAGCTTAAAGTGAAAAATGATATTCTCGGAATAGAATTCTTTCGGCTTGCCAATCCAAAGCCATAAACTTAAACCTGCTAACAATGTTATCACTGCACCCAAGCCGTAAATGCCATCAATAATCGCTAATTTTTTAACGACTTCAGCTTTTAGCTGCTTAGCTAGCAGTAAGTTTTCTGCTACTAACATAAACGCCAATGTAATAATGCCCAAAAAATGCACGTATCTTACTAAGACATAATCCATAACTAATACATCATCCAATTTTCAAAAATAAACCGACTAAAAGAAGATAAAACTATAAAGCGCTTTCATCTGCTGGCGAGAGGTTTTGCTTAACAAACGCCTCTAAATTAGCCAAACAAGCATCCCAACCCTGATTGTGCATTCGCAATGATTCTTCCGATGGTAACTGTGAATGAACCAACTTTAATTCCGTGCGATTTGCTGACAGCTCTTTAAAAGATAATTGCACCAAAGCATCCATAGCAATCGATGAATTCCATGAAAAAGCGATTTCCGAATAACGATTAATCGTTTTATAAACACCGTTCAATGTAGCATCGCTGCCATCTTCAAAATACATGGTCACAGACCACTGCCCACCTACATTAAATTGGCAGTCAACTTTAGAATCTTTTACTTTTTCTGATGCGGCGAAAAACCAGCGTGACATTAAACTACCTTGAGACCATGCATCAAACAATGCTCTCTTCGAACAATTAAAAACACGCTTAATCACTAATTGATCGCTACTCATCCCGGCCACCTTTATTAATAAAGCCATCAAGTTCATCTAATCGATTATTCCAGAACTTAGCTTGCATGCTGATATAGCTAGCAACCTCCTTCCAGATATCAAAATTCATATGGCAGAAAACCTGTCGCCCTTGTTTAGTCTTATAAATCAAATCAGCTTCTTGCAACAATGATAAATGCTTAGATATAGCACCTAATGTTAAAGAAAAATTATTGGCCAGCTCGCTCACTGTCTTTTTATCTTCAGATAACTCTTCAAGAATTGCCCTTCTGCGACTGTCCGCCAAAGCAAAAAATATGAGATCAAGCCGCTTATTAGTTTCCATAGCTGGAAAGTATAGTGATTAAAATCGCCCTGTAAATTACTTTTTTAGTATCTATATCAATAACTTATACAATCTCCATACTTTTTAACTATAAGCCTTTGAATTTGTTTTCATTTTTCTATCATTATCTTGTTGGTCACTTACATAGATTTTATTAAAAAGGAAAACAGCATGAACACGATAGCACTAAAAATTGGCGTAGCCAGTAATCCGCAAGACGCACTGTTAGCGCTTAATACCATTAAAGGCCTCTCTCAATGGTGGACCACTGACACCACTGGAAATACGCAAGTAGGCTCAATCATTAAATTTCGTTTTAATGGTGAAGGTCCCGATATGAAAGTCATCAAAAACACGAATGACTCTATCGTCTGGCAATGTGTCAGCGGTCATCCTGAATGGCCCAACACCGAAATACAATTCGACATCAAGCAAGAACAAGAAACCGTCATTTATTTTCAACATCGAAATTGGGAGGAAGTCTCACCCATGTTCCATCTTTGCTCAATGAAATGGGCGACTTTTTTATTGAGTTTAAAAAGCCATCTTGATGGCGAAGGTGGGCGCGCGTTTCCGGATGATATTAAGGTATCTACGCTGGGTTATTAAACAGCATTAATAACGTGGATTGAAGGGATAGACCAGACTCTAGCCTTCAATCTATCTTAAGATTAAAGGGCTCTAACCGCCGGAATATAGGCGGTAATTCCATTAGGTAGCTTATTAACCACACTTGCTCTTACTCGATGCCAATATGCGGACAACAATAAAAGCGCGCCGCCCATAAAAAAACCAGTTAATGCAAAACTAGAACCAACGACACCATAATTTTCAATCAAATTTGACAGCGCATACAGTACGTACACTAACGACGAAACCATGAAGGCGCGTCTATCTATAACAAGAGAAATAGACGTCATCAAGATATACAGCGCAACCACAATCGCCATTAACATTAGGCCGTCATTACCCTTCAAAATACCCAAGCTTGAAAAAACAGGATGAATAATTAATGGCGCAGACAAAAGGTGAAGCCAAAACGCAACGTCAGACCGCTTAGTTGTTCTTTGCGTATCAGAAGCATCCCAATACATGGCAAATAAAAATATTAACAGGCCAAAGAAAAATGCTATCACCTCCATCCATTCTTTACTATTCGGGAAAAAAAAGTAGATAGCCGATGAAAAAAGAACCGCACATGAGGCTGCACCAACAGCAACAGTCACAGGTACTTTGAATCTTCGCCAATGACATTGTGTCGCTATCATTGCCGCAACAGATGCAACAATAAACGCTTGTTCAGACACGCCTCCAAATATGGAAACAATAAAAAAGAACACCCCGCCAACAAAAGAGACCAATAACATGATAGCGGGCAATGCCATTTTTCTTTTACGCACAAAAAATTCTGCCAAACCCCACGATAT
>CALBVI010000223.1 GCA_937969395.1 uncultured Spongiibacteraceae bacterium
AAGCTCTAATTGAATATCGAGAGCCTATTGCTCCGCTAATGGAGGAGCTACGGACTTACGGCTGGGATTCGGACGTAGATTTGTCAACGCTAAACCCTGAGCATGTAATTAGTGTTTTAGATAAGTTTCGATCAAATCATATTAGTGCCACTGAAGTTCGGAATTGGGCAAATGCTGTTGAACGAAGAGAAGATATAGCCCTAAAACCTAGTCACAAAGATACTTTAGATGAAATGGTGTTTTGGTTAGCAAACCCAGCTTTGAATTTTCCAATCACCACAGAGTTGGCTGGCCGAGTAATTAGCAACTTAAAGGCAAATCATGCCGTCTAGCCATTTAACAAGCAAAGGCAGCATCGCCCTTCGGGCTGGACGCGCTAACGCGCGCCGCTGCTTTGGGCGTTATATTTCATGGAGAGAGTTGTGCGATTAAAAAAATGGTGGTGTAGTGCCATTAATCAAAAAGCGGATCCAAATTATATTAAACATTGCTTCTGTATCGGCTGGTCAGCAGTACTTGTAAGCCTCGCTATGGATTTCTTAGTTCAAAACTGTTCGGGATGGTTCCCGCGATCGGGAGCAATTTTATGCATGCTATCAATAGCTGCTGAATTCAGAATGAACCAACTTAATAAATTAGCCTTGATTAGGGGCTCCGAAGAACAAATAAAAGCCATTTACGCACTTGATGATAATGTACCTTATGAGTCAGTATATGAGAAAAGTGTAAAGCTATGTGCGCATTTATCAATTGCATGCGGCACAGTAATTTGGGCGTATGGTGATTTACTAAAAATATAACAAGTTAAGTCAGTCGGACACAAAAACTGCGTTTTTGGTCCGCTGCTTAAGGCGTTAACACTACAATAAACTGGAAAAGGAACTTCTAAATGAAGCATATACTAACAATCTTAACTCTTAGCCTATTCGCATCAACTGCAAGCGCAGGCATTATCAATATCACTGCATTTATTGATGGTACCTCGGAGCTAGTGATCGAAGATGACACAATGTTTTGGCATCATAGCGCTTGGGCCGCACCCGGGAGATGGTCTGGAAATGACTATCCAACAACAGTGAATGGCATAGAGTGGCTGCCAGAATGGCCTGTAGCTGGTCGTAATGACTTCTGCGATTGTGATTCATCATCTATAACAGGGCTATTCCCCGCATTAAGCGAATTATCGGATATATCTCTATCACTTATCAGTGGTCGTGGAACGGTGTCACTACTTGATTCTCCCTCTTCATCAAACAATCACCGAATGGAAATAGAATTCGATGATTATTACTTTGGGGGCGCTGAATGGTATGAAATTGAAATATCATATTATTCAGTACCAGAACCGAGTTCGTTATTTTTGTTATCTGCTGGTCTAATGGGTTTGGTGCTACGTAGAAAGCGTAAGTGTTAACAAGTTTGTCAACGAACGCCACTTCGTGGCTGGACAGTCAAACCTGCGGTTTGTCTGCCCGTTACAAAGGCGTTATGAGGCAAAAGCATTTAAGTGTTTGTGCTAACCGAAAAGTGGAAAGATCGCAATTCGGTAGCCAAGTTAGCAGTCTAGCCTCAGTAGTTTCGCT
Organism: uncultured Spongiibacteraceae bacterium; assembly: GCA_937969395.1. GTDB lineage: Bacteria > Pseudomonadota > Gammaproteobacteria > Pseudomonadales > Dasaniaceae > Oceanicoccus. The sequence continues at coordinate 1,584 of CALBVI010000223.1, forward strand.
AATTACACTGGTATAGTTCGAATAACATTGAGTGTGGTAAATAAGTTCGGTTGTCAGCAGTTGTGTTTTGCCGAACATCTATTTAATCTGCTAACGCTAAGCAGCGGTGTAAGGTTTATAGCAAGTATATTAAAAGGCATTTATCAGCACCGCAGTAAACATAAGGAGCAGTGTTTTATGGTTTTCTTTTTAAAGTCCACAGCTCATAACAAATTAATCAAAGTTCGCCTGCGGCTGGACAGCCAAACCGTCGGTTTGTCTGCCCTTTATTAAGGCGTTAACTGTACAGGCTGAGAATGAAAAATATATTAATAGCCATATTCCTGACTCTAATCTATACCAATCATGCCATGGCATATGAGCGCCATGAATTTGAACTAAATATCCCAGCAAAATACGAGATTGAGGAATATAAAAGTGATCTCAAAAACTGGGTTAATTCATTGATTATAGGTGTTGGGTATAAATCCAAAGACATCACAAAGAACATATTTTTAAAAACCTCTATCCCAATAAATGTGAACGGCCAGAAAATAGACGGGGCCGTCTACCAGAACAAAGATAATCCAAATCAATACTACATATCTAAACCAAAAAATACGGTCATAGATTTTACATCACAATTAGTGGGCACAATGGGCGTTGCAGGCATCACTTCACATCCAACACCTAGCGGGCGTATGATAGTAGTATTAGCTCCCCAAAAAAACATGAGTATTCTTGGGGTAACATTAGACTTCACAGTTAAAACACAAGTAAGAAAGCCAGTATTTGAAGGCAATTATGTCTCTTATGAATGGTGAAACAGTTAACAAGGCCATCAAAAATCGCGCGTTTCACGCGCTGGACTCGCAACAAGTTGCTCGCCTTTTATGGCGGCGTTATGTGCTGGCATCGATTAAAGTGCTGCTATTAGTAACGAGATAGGATTTTATGAAAAATATATTAACGAGAATGTTTTGGCCAATATTGAAGTTCTTCGAAGTGGGTGAGACTCCAGCTAATTATAAAAATTCTCACAGAGTTGCCTTAAATGTTTTAGGTGCTCTATTCATATTTCTATCGCTCGCTTCAGCGGCAGCTGCTTCTTCCGTTGGTGGGCTAGCTTCACTTATTCCCGTGATAATTTTCTTTTCTGTGGGTTTCGTCGCAGTCGTTGTAGGGGTGCTTGGTTCAAGTAGTGCTGTTTCAAAAATATGGGGTACTAAATAAAAACACATAACAAGTGTGTCAACCGGATTCGGCACTGCATGCCTCTCCAGTTACACAGGCGTTATAACTACTAAATATGCGAACCTTACTAATCATTCTTGTGTTATCTCTTTTGGGTTGTGCGACTACAATTCCTCTCGAGGAAAATGAGATCAGGCGAGGTATTGTTGGTTATTGGTCGCATACGTCAGATGATGGCTTAAATGTTGCTCATCAATCGTTTGAACTTGAATCGGGAGGGACAGGGGTCTTTCGTTTTTCTATAGGTACTTTCGGAGATAAGGATGTGGGCGTTTGGAGATTACAAGATAGTGTCCTCCATATCATGGTAAATGAACGTGGTGGTGATTTGTTGTCTTGGGTGGCTATGGATGAGACCTACGAAATTTTGTCTCTTTCTTCAAAGACTATGAAGCTTAAAAAACAATCTTCAGGTGATATCTATGTCTTCAAGCGTAAAAGGTTATAACAAGTTGCTCAAACATCGTTCCGGCCAAAAAAACGGCCTCCACTGGACTCGCTAACGCTCGCCGTTTAGCAAGGCGTTATGTATTAAACGAGTAGATAGTGAAGAAAAATAAATTAGGACTAATACTCATTGAAACTGATCTAAGAATTGCATGGATAGTAAGGATTTGCTGTCTACTGATTATGATCATGCCTCTCTGGGATATTTTCGAAGCACTTTCAACGGGAGAAATCCAGAGAGGAACTAGAACGCGGGTATTAGATGATTCTCCCTTTCTATTTTATTCAGGGCTGATGGTAAAGGTTGCTTACGCATCGCTATTGGCTTATTTCGGTATCTTTGGTGTTATAAAGAAAAGTAAAGGTAGTGATGAAAATACATAACAAGTGACTATGGTTCCTCGCTAGGGTTTTAAACCGTTTGCTGAAACATGGGTTTTAATTTCGGATAGTGCAGTAAGCATTAAAGATTCTTCTCTCGGGACCAGTAAACAGTGTTATCGATAATGATAAGAATATTGATGATAGCGTTGTGATTAACGTTAAATTCTTGATGTTGAGCGGAAGGGTGTCACCTTAAAGCTAAACTATTTCACGTTATTGTAGGTTTTTTAGCTCAGCTGTAAGTGTTTATAGGCGTTTTCATGAAAAAGATGCTTTATATCGCTGATATTCTCCATTTTAAAAAATGTCAGGGTTAGTATGTGAATTCTGTATCTGGCTTAGTGGGGTACTTTGTATATAATGGTGTTTTAAGTTCAGACGTAATTAGAATCGCCGCCATCATAAGCTCGATTGCATCACTGGCGATAATGTTCCATAGTGTGAATATATTTGGCAGGGGATTTTGTGACTAAATTGCTAGTACGAGTTCCCAACAGCCAATCAATGATCGTCTTTGTCTGGATAACCTGCTCAGCAGTTCGTCTATTACTTTGGCGCTAAATTTTAGAGGGTTATATTGTAGTGCAAGATAAAATTACCATAATAGTTGATTACCTTAACAGTGTTAAAACACGCTGTACCTATAATGCCGCGGCTAAAGCTTTAGGTATTACTCCGCAGGCAGTGAAGAAGTTATTGGGTGATCGCGAACCTGAAAAATCTTGGCTTGTTAGTTCAGGGACTGGTGATCCAGCGAGTTATACTGAAGAAGAGAAGCATCCTGAGCTTTATCGTACAAAGCGCATTATTACATCGGCGGAAGTTTTAACACGAAATTTAGACCTATAAGGCGTTAATAAATAGGCTGAACTCTGTTGATATGGATACTAAATAGAGATTTAAATCCTAAATATTGGTTTTGACGTATAAATATGCAAGAAATTTACAGTTATTTGGTACTCAGCTCTGCTTGGGTATGAAAGAATGGCAGCATAATTAACATAAGAGTATACTTTTGGCGTGAATCTGCCTTTTATGGCTGGGCCGCAAGTTTCTAATGACAAAATTATCTTTATACTCGAACCGGTGAATTCGGGTATAAATTTTTATATTTCACCAACAATACGAGTAAAGAGCATGAGTAAAGGAACAGTTAAATGGTTTAACGCCGATAAAGGTTTCGGTTTTATTACACCTGAAGATGGCAGTAAAGACTTGTTCGTTCACCATTCAGAAATTCAAGCTGGTGGCGGATATGCAACATTGAATGACGGCCAAGCAGTTGAGTTTGAAGTTGGTCAAGGCCAGAAAGGTCCTTGTGCTAATAAAGTTACTCCTATTTAAGCTTAAGCTCCGCACATAACGTACAAAGCTTGCGGGTAGCGTCTTTGCCGCCTGCTACTTTGGACGTTATATTTCACATTCTATTCCATAAATATCGTTATCTAAGTATTGAGATATTATGTTAATTCTCTATACCTACGTCTATTATCAGTGCAGTGTAATCAGGTGTTAATCTTAAGGATTAATTTACTTGGTTTTTTCGGTGGTCTTTTCTAACTGTTTACTTTCATCTATCTGGTTTTAATCAACGTTTTCTTTCTGGCTAGAGACTATTTGGTCATTGGCAAGCTTACTAATAAAGCTGTATTTCTCTGTGTCATTGAGCAATCTTTATCGATGTGAGCTAGCCTCAAAAATAGTATGTTTAGTTAGACGTAACGTCGTGTTAAATCACTTATTTAAGAGGCTGGCTGTAGTCTTAAGCGTATGCCTAGTTTTTGGCTGTTCTCATCGTAACAAATTCTTCCGCAGCGGTAGGATGAATGCCAATCGTACTATCAAAAATAGCCTTAGTAGCGCCGGCCTTCATGGCAATGGCCATGCCTTGGATGATTTCACCGGCGTCTTCGCCGACCATATGAATACCAACCACTTTATCCGTTTTTGTTTCGACAATTAACTTCATCAGTGTTCTTTCTTCGCGGCCACCAATGGTGTGTTTCATCGCGCGAAAGTTAGATTCAAACACAGTAATTTCGCCGTATTTTTCACGCGCTGCTTCTTCACCTAAACCACATGTGCCAATGTTGGGCTGGCAAAAAACGGCGGTCGCTATGTAGTTGTAATCAACGGTGGTGGGTTGGTTGTTGTATTGCGTTTTTGCGAAGGCCATGCCTTCTGCGAGTGCGACAGGTGTTAGCTCCATACCTGGTGTTAGGTCACCGAGTGCATAGATACTGTCTTCGCTGGTTTTAAAGTTCTCATCGATGCTTATTTTGCCACGACTATCGAGTTCGACATTCACATTATCAAAACCTAAATCTTGTATATGTGGTTTTCTGCCTGTGGCATATAAAATGGCGTCGGTTTCCATGCTGCTACCATCTTCGAGAGTGGCTTTTAACGAACCGTCAGCCTGTTTTTCAATAGCGGTGATATTGCTATTGAATTTTAAATCGACACCGGATGCTGCGATTTCTTTCGCTGCAAATTCACGGATATCTTGGTCAAAGCCACGTAAGAATAATGGGCCGCGATAGAGCTGTGTGGTTTGCGCACCAAGGCCATTAAAAATACCGGCAAACTCGACAGCGATATAGCCGCCACCGACGACAATAATGCGTTTTGGAAACTCTGCTAAATCAAAAATCTCATTGGATGTAACAGCGTGTTCGCTACCAGGGAAATCGGGCTTATAAGGCCAGGTACCAGTGGCGATGATGATTTTTTCTGCGGTGTACTGCTTGTCGCCAACACTGACCGTGTGCTGATCAACAAAGCGTGCACGACCATTAATAACGTCGACACCTGCACCGTCTAGCATCTTGTCATAAATGCCGTTTAGCCGGCTAATTTCTTCGATTTTATTGTCGCGAAGCGTGCTCCACTCAAAGCTAGGCGTTGTTTTGCTCCAGCCAAACCCCTGTGAGTCTTTAAAGGCATTCGAAAACTGTGAAGCGTAGACATACAGTTTTTTGGGGACGCAGCCGACGTTAACGCAAGTTCCACCCATATAGCGATCTTCGGCAACGGCAACTTTAGCGCCAAAACCAGCGGACATGCGGCTAGCGCGAACGCCACCTGAGCCTGCACCGATAACAAATAAATCATAATCGTATGGGGTATTGCTTGTGTTGTTATTGTTCACTTGAAATTCTCCGGCTAGCGATCAATTAGTGCAGAGGATTTTACACGCATTGCTGGTGGGAGGAATTGAAAATTTACTATTTATTCAATAGTAAATGGCTATATTCCAGAAATCGGTGTGCGACAGAAAGGTGTGCTTTTGATATGTAATCGATGACGTAGCCAGCGTGAGAGTTGATCGACCGTGATATTGAGTAAGGCGGTGACAATAATTAGTAGTAGCGCGACGTCTAATCTGAAGCTTTCAAAGGCACTATCAATATAAAAACCCAGTGTATGAATGCCTAGAATACCGAGTAGGGCGCTTTCGCGTTGAATAACTTCCCAGCGATAGCATAGGAAAGCTAAAAATTGGCCATGAAGACGTGGCAATATCTCAAAGCTATAGCGGTTAAGTTTGTGGCTGGCGTCAATGCGAAGTTGGATTTGATCACTATGCCGAGCCATTAAATGAGCGATGATGGCGCTGTTGTGAATCGATAGTGCAATAATCGCCGGCAACATCGATGGCCCCCAAAGCAATAACGCGCTAAAGGCGATAATTAACTCAGGTGTGGAGCGTAAAACAACAAGTAATAGATGGCCGCAGTAACGTATTGGAGGCGGATTGAATTGTTTGGAGCTTAGTGGGAACAGTATCAGCGCCATAGCGGCGGTGAAAACTAAAGCTATTTGAGTAACGATAAGCGTATTCGTTATGCCCGGTATTATTTGTGTGTGGCTAAGCGAGCTAAGCCAGGGTAATAATGTGGTTGTCAGTGTAGTTGCCAGTGTGGTTTGCTCCGTGCGCAATGGGCTGGGAATAAAGTCATAAAAAATTGGCGTGTTAAGGCTTAGTGTTAGCGTGTTTTCTGGCCATAGTACAAAAATGGCTATGGGAATATAAATTGGGATTAATTGCCATTTTGCCCAGTAACGTAAAACAGCAATCAATAAAAAGAATAACAATAATAACCCTGCAACTTGATCATAAAGTCCCTGCATAAATGCTGTTTCTAAATGAAAGCCAAGTGTCGGCAGACCAATAAAACCTAATACGGTACTGGATCGTAAGCCGCATTCTAAGCGGTAGTTAAAG
>CALBVI010000224.1 GCA_937969395.1 uncultured Spongiibacteraceae bacterium
AGTACTGACGGCTTTACCATCAATCAAAATACCCTCGTAACTAGCACTACCTACAACACGTATACGAGCAAATAGCCCAGGAATAAGCGTGCCGTCAGCATTATCAAAAACGGCTCTCGCTCTGACGGTACTGGTTTGTACATTAACTTGGTTATCAATAAAATCGATATGGCCAGAATGCATGAATCCAGCTTCATCGGCTAACGACATATAGACAGGATTTTCTGTTTCTCGAGAGCTAGGACGCACCCCCGACCTCGCCAACTTTGCATACTTAAGATACGCACGCTCATCAGCTTCAAAATAAGCATAAATTTTATCGGTAGACACAATCGACGTTAGAGCACTTTCACCGTCAGTGACATAATTGCCTTTAGTAAAAAAAGCATTTGAAACTCGCCCACTAATCGGAGCCCTAACCTCAGTATATTCCAAGTTTAACGTCGAAATAGCCAAACTCGCCTCGATGGCTTTTAGGTTGGCACTAGAACTTCGCAATTGTGCAAATCGACTTTCAACTAACTCTTGCGCAATCGCATTTTTTTTCTGCAGCTGTACGGCTCGGTCGTGCTCAGATTTAGCTAATGAATACTGGCTCTCAGCACTCGACAAATCAGCTCGCAACCTGTCGACATCAGCCTGATAAGACTCGGGATCAATCTTGAACAAGATATCGCCTTCAACGACCTGCGCCCCTTCATTAAAAACGACTTCGGAGATGTAACCCGACACGCGAGGCCTTAGCTCAACACTTTCCACGGCTTCAAGACGGCCACTGAAATCATCCCATTCAGTAATCCGCTGACTAATCACTTGAGCAACAGAAACCCCAACAGGTGGTGGCGCAGCATTTTCTTCAGGTGCTGATTCAGAGCTACACCCGCTAATAAGAAATATAAGACTGAAGAGTACGGCTATTGTGGAGACAAACGACATTATGATTTTCCCTAATATTTACCAGCTCGCCATTATGAACACACTGGACTCATAAAAATAATTATATTTTAATATGCCAGTCATCATCAACCGTTATACTTAGCGAAAATATTTACAACATATATTTTCGCTATCAGCTGAGACAAGCAATTAATCGCTACTTAATAAATCTCTTAATACATACTTTATAGAAGCATCATTAGCTAAGACGGGGACACTGCCTCGCCACTGCTTCATCAACTTAACTTGCCCAGAGCTTAAAATGCGCCCACAAGAACTTAATATGTTAATCGTCTTTGATGCCATCATGACCGAAGGTTCAATTACTAGAGCGGCTGAACGTTTATCAATGACCCAGCCTGCCGTTTCTAATTCCGTTTCACGCATGCGTATAAAGTGGAATGATGATCTTTTTATACGTAGCGGTAGGACCATCCAACCAACACTATTTGCTAAAAATTTATGGCACCAAATCCAAGAACCGATTCAAGAACTGTCGTTAGCAATCACTCCTGATAGCTTTAACCCTAAAACATCAACTCGCACCTTCCGTATTGGCGCAGCAGATTTAGTGGTTGATTTATTGTGGGGAAAACTACGGCGAATTTTGGATGATGAAGCACCCAATATTAACATCTATGCTCACCCCTATACCATTACCAATGGGGCTAAAATGCTTGAAGATGCGGAAGTCGACATAGCTATACGTAATACCGAATCCATTCCCGGAGCACACAGAAATCAAATGATTTTCACCAGTAAATACTGTTGCATTATGCGCAAAGACCACCCTTTAGAAAAGGGGCCATTTAACTTGGAACAATTTGCCAACGCTAGCTATGTAATGGTCTCTCTTTCAGGCGACTCAACTGGCACGGTTGATAGAGCCTTAGCCAGACACGACCTCTCTCGACGGATAGCCATGACTGTCAATCATTTTTCTGGTGTCATTCCCATTGTTGAAAATAGCGATTTAATTGCGGTCATCCCTACCAGTGCCATCAGCAGAGAAGTATTAGATGAGCGCATTATTATGCGGCAATCTCCAATAGCAATATCCGATGTTGCACTAGCCGCTTTTTGGCATCAACGACAAGAAAGTGATGCCGGACTTATATGGCTAAAAGAAAAAATAGTGACGATATTTTCTGACTTTTCCAACGATCACAATCAATTTCTGCAGCAGCACTTCACCTACTAAAAACACATGCTATGGAGGCCAGCTACTGGATAAAGCCAACGGTGCCCTCTTCCGTAATATGAAAGGGTATAATAATGCCACTCACTTTAACCTTTGCATCTATAGAATAATTTAACGTTGTGAATGAACCCGTCATCAAACCATTAATAAAGCTAATCGATTTTAGTAAGTTGGCACTCATCTCAATTCGTACCGGCACCTCTTCATAAGCAGGGATAGTGGGAACATCACTTGTCGCACCAGAAAAAACCTCATTACCATTGAGGCTAATATCATAGGCAAGCCCGGAGATAGGAATAGATACCGCATTTTGATTGAGAACACTCAAATGAACTGCAAACTTTGGCCGTAAATTCTCCACAGAAAGCAACTCAATACTGACAACACTGACCTTAGGTGGAGATATATTGCTGCCAATATTTGCACATGAAGTTAGTCCAACAATAACAAAGATAACTAATAGCCGTAGATACATCTGAAATTCCTTATATTTAACAACTTATTCTTAACGCGCTATTTAGCTTAATCGTTCAATGTAATAGAGAAAATGACAACAGCAGTAAGGCCCCACTATAGTGTAGGCCTTAGCTGTTTTGACACCACGCTTAGTCAGCACTCTCTTGGAACAAGTGTACATCGCGCTGAGGGAAAGGAATACTGAGACCCGCTTCTTCTACCGCAGACTTTAACATTGGACGAATATCGAAAAACAGTGACCAATAATCTTCAGTGTTAACAAAAGCGCGCACTAAGAAATCAACCGAGCTAGTACCCAAATCGACTACAGCAACCACATTGCCTTGATCTTGCAAAATACGCGAATCATTCACTAGCACAGCCTCCATTGCCGCCTTACCTTTAGCAATATCATCCGAATAGGAAATACCAATAGCAATTTCAACCGCTCGAATTTTACTCGCAGTATGATTAATAATATTACCATTGGCCAAGGGACCATTAGGTAAAATCAATATCCGCTTATCAAATGTTTCCAAGGTAGTAACAAAGATGCCGATATCTTTAACAACACCCTCAAGACCTTGTGCCTCAACATAGTCAGAAACCTTAAAGGGCCTAAAAATCAGCACCATAACGCCGCCAGCAAAATTGGATAAACTCCCCTGCAGAGCTAAACCAACAGCTAAACCAGCAGCACCGAGAATAGCAACAAAAGAGGTTGTCTCTATACCAACCATAGAAGCAACACTAATAATCAATAAGACTTTCAATAACACTTCAAAAATATTGGTTAAAAACTTAGCCAATGTTTCGTCAGGTAAGCCCTTTAAAGAATAATGGCGCACCGCATCACTGAGCTTACTAATAACCCAAAGGCCGATAATAAGGACAAGCAATGCCAAAAGAACTTTACCGCCATACTCTGTACCCAAAGTGATGACACGCTCATAAAAAGCAGCTAAATTTGTTTCTAACGAATCCATGAATTTTCCTCTCATCAAATAATTACTATCTTATTATAGTAATTCATCAAACCATCCTACTATCAACCGGCCCTTTACACGCAAGTAACTTTACCTTTACCTAGCTAAAATACACCGCTGGATTATAATTACCCACAGGATATGATGCTATTACATCCTGCATGTGTATTATAACGAACTAATATTACTTAACTACCAAGTAGAACGAGGCATGATGATGAAGCGCCGATATTCAGCATACCTACCTAAACGAAAGAAACCGAATATTATTCGAGCACTAGCGTTTATATTGGCTTCATTTTTTATAGCATCACTAGGCAATACGCAAGAAAGCATTACATTTTATTGCACTGATTCAGCCCGCTACCAGTCAATCGAAACGATTTATAATCAGGCATTCGAAAGACTCAACATTGATTATTATCAACATCGCTCAAGGTCCAAAACAATACTTAATCATTTTCTTTCTGGTGAAAGTGACGGGCTATGCGGGCGTATTTATGAATTTAATGAAAACTCACGCATCTCAAATCTCGTAAGAGTAAACGTGCCTATTATGTCGTCATCCATGCAATTATGGAGTCACGATAAAAATATAAATCTTTCTATCGTCTCCACACTCTCTAATAGCAAGCTAATTGTGGGGGCAGAAAGCGGTGTTAAATGGGCCTACGAGTTTTTGCTAAACGCGCAAGCAGAAAATATACTTATGACGGCTAACTCAGAGCTAGGTTTAAAAATGCTAGCGTCAAAAAAACTAGACCTTTTTATTTTACCAAAGCATATCTCAGCGATAATATTACAAAAAAACCCTGAAATAGAGCACGATATTCATTTTGTCGGCACACTCGAAGAAACTCAAATCTACCCCTATCTCCATCGAAAGTATCAGCACATTATTCCAGCGCTCGAAAAAGAACTACAACACGTTATCGATAAAAACAGCAAGCCCCTTCACCTTAAGGAATCAGACACCCACCAACCTTAATATTTGTATTGAGGTTGGTGGATGTCGATAAGTATCAACTCATGCCTATTGGCAAGATCAAACTATTACTTACCCAGAACCAAAAGAACAATCTCTTTAAATTCTTCTTCAGTAATAATCGTTTTCTTTTTAATACCCAGTTCTTTTACCTGTTTCAGCATTTCTGCAACTTGTTCGTCAGTAAAGTCGGTAATACCCATTTGTTCTAGGTTATAAGTAATCGAGCGTTTACCACTCTTTTTACCTAATACAATATCACCTGTACGACCCGTTAATTGAGGGTGAGTACCAAACATAGCTAAGGGCTCGGTCAATACTAAATCAACACCGATACCTGACTCACGGGTAAAGTTGCGCGAACCGCTGACCGGCTTATTCGCAGCAATAGGTATATTGCTCATTTTAGATACCAGCTCAAACAGCTCTGGAAACTTCTTCATGTCATATTGCATATCAAAGCCATATAGCACCTCAAGACCCAACACCAACTCTTCCATTGCCGCGTTACCGGTACGCTCACCCAAGCCATTAACACAGCTATGCACAACCGACGCACCGGCTTCAACAGCAGCTAATTCAGTGGCGACACCCATACCAAAATCGTTATGCGTGTGTATCTCTACCGGCAAACCCGTTTGCTTCTTCATTTTTCTAACCAGATACTTAATTGCTTCTGGCAACGCACAACCCATAGTATCAACCACACCAACAGAATCTGGTGGCGACTCATTCATGATCGCATCCATTAAGTTAGTAAGATCTTCTTCGCGAGCGCGAGTGGTGTCATACGGAAAAAACACTACATGCAGGCCACGTTCTTTCGCGTAGTTAATAACCGGGGCGCTTTTCTTATAAACATCTTCCCAGGTCCAACCAAACTGATATTTAAGCTTAGGATAGCCAATAGGCACCTCTAAAATAACACCATGTGCACCACACTCTACCGCACACTCAATATCACTCTGCATGGCACGCGCAAAGGTGTAGATTTTAGAATCTAGACCCATAGAACAAATTTGCTTAATCGCTTTATAATCATCAGGCGATACTGCCGGCATACCAGCTTCAATACGCTCAATACCAACCTCGGCCATTTTTTCGGCCATAGCCACTTTATCTTCTGGACTAAAAACAACCCCTGGAGTCTGCTCACCATCACGCAATGTAGCATCGTGAACTTCCACTTTTTCAGGCAAGTCAAAGGTTGATGTAACCTCATCAATCACATTATATGGACTTACCCAAAACTCTCCCTCTTTATGGTATCCAGCTGTCATACATACACCCCTAGTGTCTTCTTAATGGTTGTCTTAATTACTATCGATTGTCTTTATCTTTGACCTAAACAAGTCAATTAAGGCCTTTCAAGGCCCTATTTTTGCAAACGCAATTATACGTTATTTATCGCCAAACCCATATAAAAACCACAAATATGGACAATTCTGTAGGAAAACCTAAAGTATTGATGAAATTTATAGTACTAAATCAAGCCAGCCACTACAAAAATCAAATTAAGGAGCGTTACTAGAAGGGAAAACTTAAGCGCAGGGATTTTCTATCCATTGTGTTAGATAAATCTGTCGCAGATATTCAATAATCCCGTTACGTCTATAGTCTGCTAAGAGGAGATCGAGCTTGGCTAACAATTCTTTATGACGACTGCCTTTACCGACAACCAAATAAACACCTCGCTTTAATATGTCTTTATCACCGACAACCATATCAATGTCATGAAAAAGTAACTCTTGCTGATGCTCATACGCCCATAATTTACTAATAAAATAATCGCTTAAAACATAATCTATCTCTCTATTAGCCAGCGCAGTCAATGCACTATAGTCATTGAGGTAATTATTGACGACCAATGAGGTTTGATCTAAATACTGACGAATCATGGTGTATTTAATCAAAGGGTAGAACACACCACCGGTATAAGCTTTAAGCGATTCAGGGTCTCCATCATATTTAAAACTGTCTTTTTCAGTTATCAACATAACACGGTGCATAATAAGCGGCTCAAGCAACGTCAATATACGATCATCACCTGCAGGATCCCTAGCAGTCACCAAAAAGTCTAACTCGCCCGACTGCAGATCTAGATATTTTTTTTCAACTTCATCGCTTGAACTCTCATAACTTACTTTTCCAGTGACCCACTCGGCATCTAGACCCAAATCGTAGAAGGCCTTA
>CALBVI010000225.1 GCA_937969395.1 uncultured Spongiibacteraceae bacterium
CAATACAAACCTGGCTGGGCACTGAAGGCTTCTTATGGTTACCGCGATGATGCACCAACGGGGCTTGAACGCTCTGACTTTTTTTCTGTCGGTGTTAGTTTTGATTTACCGCTCTTTACGAAAAACCGTCAGGACAAAACAGTATCAGCGGCGGACTTTCGCAAACAATCAATGGCGATTGACTATCAATTATTAGAAAAAAAATTACACGCCCATGCGTTAAAAACAATGTCACAACTCGAAAGGCTGGAGCAGCGCTCAACGTTATATCAAGAAAGACTGTTACAACAAATGCATGAACAGGTGGAAGCATCACTCTCGGCTTATACCAACGATGACGGTGATTTTTCCGATGTTATGCGGGCTTCTATTGCAGAGTTAAATAGCAAGATTGAGGCGCTAGAAATAGATATAGAACAACGCAAAGCGTTAGCAACGATGAATTATTTAATGACTGGCACAAACATCCAGCCACGGAGAAATAGCTATGAGTAGCACTAAAAAATTAATGAGTGTGGCGCTGTTATCAATAATTACGGGGGTCGGTATTGGAGCGCTAATATTTAAATCAGATATGGCTGGTATGAATATGGATATGGATAGCAAGACCATGACTGGTAACAACACGGCTACCGAAAAAGAACCGCTATATTGGGTGGCTCCCATGGACGCTAGTTACCGTCGAGACGGACCAGGCAAGTCATTGATGGGCATGGATTTGATTCCCGTCTATGAACAATCACCGAGTCAAGAATACGGTCCAGGCGTGGTTACTATTTCGCCGGCTGTTGTTAATAACCTTGGTGTTAGAATCGCGACGGCGAAAGAAGGTGTACTGAATACCGTTATAAAAACCGTTGGCTATGTGCAATATGACGAAGAACAATTAAAACACATTCACCCACGCGTTGAAGGCTGGGTTGAAAAACTTTATATAACAGCCGCAGGTGATCCAGTCTCTATAGATCAGCCCTTATATGATCTTTATTCTCCGCAGCTAGTTAACGCTCAAGAAGAATATTTATTAGCACTTGGTCGTAACAATAAAAGCTTAATAAGTGCCGCTGAGAATCGCCTACACGCCTTACAATTATCCAAGACTTTTATTCAACAGTTAAAGACAAACCGCCAAGTGCAGCAAACGATTACCTTCAATGCTCCGCAAAGTGGTGTGGTGGATCAATTAAATATTCGTGAGGGATTTTTTGTCAATCCAAGCACAACGTTAATGTCGATAGGAAAACTTGATCAAGTATGGGTTGAAGCTGAAATTTTTGAACGTCAGATGGCCTTAGTTACAAAAGGCCTCCCCATCACCATGACATTAGATTACCTACAAGGTAGGCAGTGGCACGGTGAGATCGATTATATCTACCCAACACTGAATCCAAAGACACGAACATTACGCGTCAGATTACGCTTTGAGAATACAGATCACTCTTTAAAACCTAATATGTTTGCCGACGTAACTATTTTTGCGGAAACCGCAGAAAAAATGCTACTGGTTCCTAGAGAAGCAATCATACGCACTGGCACTCATAACACTGTTGTTATCGCTTTAGGGGAGGGACAATTCAAATCGGTCAATGTAGAGCTAGGCGCATCCGACAATCAGTTTACAGCGATTACTCAAGGCTTAAACGCAGGCGATAACGTTGTGGTATCAGCACAGTTTTTATTGGACTCAGAATCCAGCAAAAACTCAGATTTCAAACGAATGCATCATTCAGAACCTACGCAGCCAGTAGGAGCACACCATGATTGAATCATTAATTCGATGGTCTATTGCCAATCGATTTCTGGTATTAATGGCAGCTGCCATGCTGGTTGCCGTAGGCTTATATTCCGTTAAAAACACACCCATTGACGCTATCCCTGACTTATCAGATGTTCAGGTCATCATTAAAACCAGTTATCCGGGTCAGGCGCCGCAGGTCGTTCAAGATCAGGTGACCTATCCATTAACGACAGCCATGCTCTCTGTGCCCGGTGCAGTGACTGTGCGTGGTTATTCTTTTTTTGGTGATTCCTATGTTTATGTCATTTTCAACGAGGACACCGATCTCTATTGGGCGCGCAGCAGAGTGCTGGAATACCTGAGTCAGGTTGCTCCATCACTACCAGATAATGCTAAACCTCAGCTTGGCCCCGATGCCAGCGGTGTAGGCTGGGTTTACATCTATGCTCTAGCCGATAAAACCGGCCAACATGACATCAGTCAATTGCGCTCTATTCAAGATTGGTTTTTAAAATATGAATTACAAACCGTTCAAGGCGTCTCCGAAGTTGCCGCCATTGGCGGTATGGTTAAGCAATATCAGGTGCGCGTAAACCCAGAAAAACTTCGCGCATTTGATATACCGTTAGCCCATATTCAAACAGCCATAAAACGTGGTAACCAGGAGGTAGGCGCCTCCGTTATTGAGATGGCTGAAGCTGAATATATGGTCAGTGCCTCTGGCTATATCAAAAATGAACAGGACCTTGGCAATATACCTTTAGGCGTTAACCAGAAAGGTACGCCACTGCTGCTGAAAGATATTGCCGACATCGGCATCGGCCCACAAATGCGACGTGGCATCGCTGAACTTAACGGTGAAGGAGAAACCGTTGGCGGCATCATAGTCATGCGCTCGGGCGAAAACGCACAAAAAACCATTGATGGTGTAAAAACCAAACTACAAGAGTTACAAAAAAGTCTGCCCGATGGCGTTGAAGTGGTAACAGTCTATGACCGCTCAGGCTTGATTGAACGCGCGGTTAACACTCTGTGGCAAACACTGTTATTGGAGTTTGTGGTCGTTGCTTTAGTCTGCATGATTTTTTTAATGCATTTTCGTTCATCACTGGTGGCTATTATTAGTTTACCTATTGGTATTCTAGCCGCTTTTATTGTCATGCATTTACAGGGCATTAACGCCAACATCATGTCGCTGGGAGGTATTGCTATCGCCATTGGCACCATGATTGATGGCGCTATCGTGATGATTGAAAACATGCATAAGCATATGGAAAAAACTGAGATGACTGACGAAAACCGCTGGCAGGTCGTCACCAAATCAGCCACTGAAGTAGGCCCCGCTTTATTTTTTAGCCTGCTGATTATTACCGTCAGTTTTTTACCCGTTTTCACCCTGCAAGCACAAGAAGGTCGAATGTTTTCGCCACTGGCTTTTACTAAGTCCTACGCCATGGCTGCCGCAGCGATTCTTGCGGTGACATTAGTCCCTGTCCTCATCGGGTATTTTGTACGCGGCAAGGTAAAAACTGAAGCGCAAAATCCAGCAAACCGCCTGCTCATTAAGAGCTACAAACCGTTGTTAGCTAAGGTATTGAATCACCCGAAAAAAACACTCGCCGTAGCCTTACTCGTTTTGCTCAGTAGCCTTTGGCCGATCAGTAAAATCG
>CALBVI010000226.1 GCA_937969395.1 uncultured Spongiibacteraceae bacterium
GTATTCTGTTTTTGCTCGACATCAGGTAGCTTTAGCCAAGCGAATACAGCAGCCAATACAAACAGTGCTACAGCTAACATTAAGTAAGGTATTTGAACTGCCACTGCTTCTTGTTGCCGAAAGCTCTCTAGTTCAATGTGATTCATTTGTGCAAGATCAGCAGCACCTGCGGCTGCAACCGACAGTATTAAGGCGGAACCAAAAAAAGGTGCCACTGCGGTACCCGCAGAATTAAACGCCTGCGTCATCGTGAGTCGACTTGGGGCTGTTGCTGGCTTTCCCAGAATAGTTACGTAAGGGTTTGCCGCCACCTGTAAAATAGTAATCCCCGAAGCCAATACTCATTTTTGGGATTCAAAGAATAAAATTTTCGGTCGGCAATTGCTGCTAAAACCGAAGCTTTTTCGCCTCGAGCCGCCGTTGCAAAAAGCTCTGGACTCGTTGTACCAATAGCCCAATCCATATCGTTAGAATAGGGAATACCATACCACTGATCAAAGCCGTGACGTGTCGGTAATCCTTCAGGCTGATCCCCTAGGTGCCACTTTCCAAACATTGCGGTGGAATACCCAACGTCTTTAAGCGCCTCTGGCAAAGTAACTTGCTCATCGGGAATAGCCCCAATTTCGTTGGGGAACAGTACCTGCTTTTTTAACCCATATAAGCCGGAGCGCACTGAATAATTGCCAGTCATTAGAGCGCCTCGACTGGGCGAACAAACGGGAGACGCAACGTAAAAATTACGTCCAACGTTGACCTTCTCTCGCTAGCTGATCTAGTTTCGGAGTTTCAATTGAAGGATGCCCGTAACTGCTCAGATCGCCATAGCCCATGTCATCAGCAAAAAGAATAACGATATTGGGTTGTCGCGTTTTAGTACCGTTTTCTCCATTATCAGACAAGCTATGAGGTTGGTTGGCTTGGCAGCCAACCAATGCCAATATGGCGATATACACAAAAGAAAGATTAATCCTCCTCATAAAATAATCCAAAACCGAAAGGATAGAGGGGCTTATCTGAGTCATGAGGGAGATCTTCATATTGGGCTGCAACCGCTGCCATAGAAGATGGTAGTTCAATCGGCAAACGCCCCTCGGGCTTTGCATTACCGAGAATGACAGAAAGCAGCACTTTATCTGACACGCCAAAGTTACCAATAAGCGCAGCTAGTTTGTTATGAATCGAGGTCATAATTGCTGGCCGCTCAAGAAAAACGGTAGCTATTGTCGGTACATGTTCACTGGCCCTGATGACTACTTCATAATCAGGATTACCTGGTTCAAAAGCCAAGTTACCTTCGTGGTGCCGGCGCCCAAATATATAATTTTGATGGGATTGCTCAAAAGGCGTATCAAGCCGAACAACAGCCAAGTCCGCTTCTTCTGGCGTTGCAACAACGGTGAAACCCATTGCCTTGGCAATTTCCGCATCAATGCCATAAAGGAACAACTTGTAGGCGCTGGTAGCTAGAGGCAAAATTTCTTTCTTATTCTCTAACAGTACTAAAGCTCGGGCTTGAGCCGCTTCTGCTTGCGCGTTGAATGATCGATTGCCAACCACTTCAATAGCTGTTTTTTCGTCAACAAAAGGATTCTCGAAAATACCCAGTTCGAACTTTTGTAATAGAATCCGAAATACTGATTCATCTAAGCGAGTCTCGGCAACTAGTCCTGTTCGCACGGAGCCAATAAGTGCGCTTGAATCTTCGACGCCTCCAAATTGATCAATTCCCGCATAGAGTGCTTTGGCATACCGCTCTTCCTTTGAGAGCTCGATAACCCCCCAGGCAGTAGACATATGATCAAAATTTTGCACCTGACCATCCACCTCTCCCCGCTTACAAATTTCACTACAATCGAGTGTAATTGCCCAATCTGAGAGAATGACTCCCTTAAAACCATACTTTTCGCGTAGCAGATCATTTAATAAAAAACGGTTGTAACCCGCGCCGACCTGTTCCAATGATTCACCGTTATAAAGCAAATTTTCCAGTATCGAATACGTTGGCATTACACCGCTTACTTGCGAAGAAAGTGCGTCCTCAAAGGGTTTGATGTGGTATTCAAAATTATCTCCTGGGAAAGTGGCAAAACGTCCATAGTAGCTGTGGCTATCATAGCCATCTTTAGCCGCACCGTAGCCAACCCAATGCTTAACAACAGCAGCAACACTGTCTGAGCCAAGTCCATGACTACCGTGCTGAAAACCTTGGATGTAAGCCCCAACCAATTCATTGGCAAGATCCGCATCTTCTCCGAAGGTACCGACTACGCGAGGCCAGCGCGGTTCAGTTGCTAAATCAGCCATCGGCGATAGTGCCTGGACGACGCCCACCGCTCGATATTCTTGGCGAGCTACATCGCCGAATTGACGTACCAATTCAGCGTCGCCAATCGCCGCAAAACCAAGCGCCTCTGGCCATTTACTAAAATTGCCCGCAGCAATACTAGCGCCAGCCAAATGATTAAAATGATTCCGCGGATCAGTACTGATAGTAAGAGGTATACCTAAGCGACGAGTTTCAGCAAGGGCTTGCAGTTTATTATTTTCACCGGCTAATAACTCTGCATTTGAAGACAATCGCGTGATCACAGAGCCGATATTATTCTGAACAATAAGCCGCTCAGCATGGCTCATATCATAACTATCAGAGCCAAAAGACGACATACTACCGTGCAACAATGTGCCGGCCTTTTCATCGAGAGTCATTCTACTCACTAGGTCGGCTGCACGTTCACTAACATCCAAACGCCAATCTTCGTACGCGTTAAGATTTCCATCGCGATTTAAATCTTTAAAATCATAGCCATCTACAGTAATCGAGGAAATTGCTCTTGAGGCTAATACTGGCTGCTGGAACTGAGCTAAAGCCAATTCAGATTCCGCTTGGTCGAACTTACTACAAGCGGCAAGGATACTGAACAACATGGCAATGAAGCTAACTACCCAAACCCTTTTGACGTATTGGTTTGCAAGCCCTCCATTAGCGGTATCGAGCAGTTCAGCGAAGATTAGTTTCATCTCCTCTCCTTTATTATTGATGCCTCTTCTTTACCGCAAATTCACTTTAGTATGCATAAATTAAAGGGCGCTATATTTTATTCGGGCTAAACATTACGAAAAATTGACATCGATGTCAATTTTTCGTTTAATTTTACTAAACTCAAGAACATCACTTAACTATTAGCAAATGTGCGCTGTTTTAAAATATGCTTACTCTCAAATCCTAGTGGAATGCAGTCGATTGAAAAAAATTACAATTTATGATGTGGCAAAAAAAGCTAGCGTTTCTCCAAAAACCGTTTCCCGTGTAATAAACGCAGAACAATCCGTGAGCACAAAAACTAAGACGTTAGTTGAATCCGCCATTGCCGCTCTCGGTTACAGCCCCAACACCTCCGCAAGAAGTCTCCGTACCAAAAGATCTTATATATTGGCTTTTCTTTACGACAATCTCAGTCCAGCCTATGTAATGGATCTTCAAGTAGGTATTCTTTCCATCTGTGATAAGGCCGAGTTCAATATGGTAATAAGGCCCTGCAACTTTACGAGTGAAACGCTAGCTCAGGACATTGCAGCATTGATTAAACGCTCCCGAGTTGACGGCTTGATTCTAAGCCCGCCCATTTCTGACCATAAAGAACTAATCCAATATCTTGAAGAAAAACAAATAGATTATGTTCGAATTGCCCCTATTAATACTAAGTTGAAGTCTTCCTATGTTTTCGCAAATGACAGGGAAGCAGCCGCTGAAATGACTGATCACCTCATATCACTAGGCCATACATCTATAGGGATTATCCTTGGCGATCTTTCGCATTTAGCCGGGCAAGAACGGCTCGCTGGATACAAAAACTCACTTAAAAAAGCAGAGCTGCCGGTTAACTCAAACTATATAGAGCAAGGTGATTTCAGCTTTGAATCAGGGGAATCCGCTGCTTTGAAATTACTGACACAGAAACAACCACCAACGGCAATTTTCGCCTGTAACGATTACATGGCTGCAGCAACTATGAAAATTGCTCACAAATTAGGCCTTCGTGTACCGGAAGATGTATCTATTGCTGGATTTGATGATGCACCCGTATCAAAATACCTGTGGCCAACCCTAACAACCGTTTGGCAGCCAGTACAGCAATTAGCCTCACAAAGCGCAGATTTACTCATCAACAAAATTCTCAACCAAGAAACCTCAACCGCACCACTTGAGCTCCGGTGCGAACTAGTGATCAGAGAATCTACAGCTGCCATTAAAAAATGAAGCTTTAACACTTTTGCTTCAATAATTGCTCCCCCCTTTTTATCCATGACCTGCATCAAACCTCATGATTTCTCCTCTAGTTGTGCACAAAACGAGAGGCTTGCCCTGCTAATCTTGTTAGCACTGACAAAGATCCAGTCTCAAGACAGAATTAATAATTAGAGGTTATTTCCATGATTAAGCTTACAAAGCCAGGTGTAATCATACTCAGTATGATGACTTTCTCCCTTTTAACCGCCTGTGGTGGTTCATCCTCTTCCGATGATACCTCGACAGGTACGGATACTATTACTGAAACTGAAACTGAAACTGAAACTGACACCGACACAAGCTGTACTGATCCAATCACCGAACTATCAGATGAGTTTGCCCATATGGCAACTTACTCTACCAATGTTACCGTCGTACTTTCTGACGATGGCTGCTATGTCACACTAGAAACGGATGGTAAGCCTGATCACGTAAGCGTTTATTGGGATCCAGATGGTGGCAGCGGTTTGCATGTAGATGAAGGAGAGCTGGATCCATCCGGGGACACGCAGTCTCAAGCAACACCTGGCTACATTGATGACGTCGCTGTTAGCCACTACTCTTTAACAGTACCTATAGACGCTGAAGTAGCAACAACGACAACGGCAACTAATCTTGGTGCAACGGGTATTGCAGTCAGTGGTGCTCCTATTTTCAATGATGATGAAGGTAATGGTGAGTTAACTGCCGGTGTTGCTGAAGGTCTTGATGCGGACGGCGCACATACAGGGCCTGAGGTTTACCATTACCACCTAGAACCTGCACGTTCAATATCCAACGATGATGACCAGCTGATTGGTATTATTAATGATGGGTTTTTCCTTTATGGTCGCAAGTGTTCTTCAACCGCTGACTACCCTACGGACCTTGATGATACCAATGGCCATACGAGTGTTACTTTATATAGCACTGAAGAAAAATATCATTACCACGTTGTGAATGAATATTTTTTAGGTGAATATTATTTGTTATTCCCTGATGACCTTCGAGGCTCTGCCAATGCGATCAGTAACTAACTACTGGTTCCGTTATATGGTGGTCGCTGCGGCGATCATCATAACTGCTGTTTTATTGCTGTCGAATAGAGCGTTAGTTATTGATAAGTCGCTAGTATCAATCAACAAAACCGGTGAGCGTGTTTATCAAGATAAACCGTTAACCGGTGAAGCAGTGACTTATTACTCGAATGGAAACATCGCTTCTGCTGAGCAATTTAAACATGGCAGACGTCATGGCTATCTAAAAAAATGGTACGCCGATGGTTTATTAGCACACGAGGCTTATTATGAAAAAGGGTTTCAAACTGGGGTATCTAGAAGCTGGTGGGCTAACGGCAATCCAAGTTCAGAAACCTATTACGTGAATAACAAACCACATGGTGTTGCCTGGAAATGGTATCGCACAGGTGAAAAATTCAAACGATTTAATTACCAAGCAGGCCAACCAATCGGCATGCAGCAGTCATGGCGTGTTAATGGCAAGTTACTCTCTAATTTTGAATATAAAAATGGGCGTACATATGGCCTTAGAAAAGCAAACTTATGTTTTGGACTTGAAGATGAAGAATTTAAAGTGGGTACTTAGTAGTTTATTTTTAGTTATCTCTTCTGTAGTTTTCGCTGCTGACGAGACATTGCCTTATTACGACTCTGAAGAATTTTCACCACACTGGATTGAACCCTACAGTGAAGAACTTGATAGTTTCCATACGATTCCTTCATTTAGCTTCACCGATCAAGAAGGAGAAAAAATTACTGATAGAAGTTTTGAAAATAAAATTTATGTCGCGAATTTTTTCTTTACTTCCTGCCCGGGTATTTGTCCAACAGTAAGATCAAAACTGAGTAAAGTTCAGGATAAATTTGCTGATGACCCTAGCGTGAAAATCCTCTCTCACTCTATTCAGCCAACAACAGATACTGTTGAGGTATTAAAAAAATACGCAGATACCTACAATATCAACAGTGATATGTGGCATTTAGTAACTGGGGATAAAAACGCTATTTATAATTTAGCAAAAAGTGCGTATTTCGCTAATGAAGATTTAGGTAATATTCAAAATACCAATGATTTTTTACATACCGAGAATCTTCTTTTAATCGATCAGAATAGGCATATTAGAGGCATTTATAACGGTCTCAATACATCATCAGTTAATTATTTGATGGCGGATATTGAAACGCTTAAAGCTGAAATGAACACAGCAATGATGTGTCATTAATATTAGATTAGATACTTAGTTTTTCCTGGAACGTGGTGAACTACCCATAAACTTACACCATGGGTAGTATCACTAATACAGTAAAGCCCTCCGGTTGATTCACTAATTTTAAATCACCACCATGGTGACGAATAATCGTTCTCGCAATCGACATCCCAAGCCCAGTACCGCCGGTTTTTCGGTTGCGAGAATCTTCAAGCCGTACAAAAGGTTCAAAAATACGCTCGTGCATATCCTCGGGTATACCTTCGCCTTTGTCATGAATAGCTATGTGTAATTCATCAACATTAACCGTTAACGTCACTTTTGCTTCATAGCCATAATTAACCGCATTATTAATCAGGTTGGTAACTGCGCGCTTTAACGCTTTACCTCTGCAAAAATACGTGCAACGTTCATGTTGAACATATTCCACTTTTAAACCAGTTTCTAAAAGGTCATCACAGATACTGGCAAGCAAAGCACTAATGTCGATTTCTTTATTATCTTCTTCAATATTTGACTCACGTACAAACTCTAACGACGCCTGAGTAATGACTTCCATATCACTTAAAGTTTCTAGCAGTTTATCTTTGTCTTCACTGTCCGGTAACAACTCCAACCGCAGTCGCATCGTTGTAATCGGCGTGTGTAAATCATGTGATACTGCGGCCATTAAAAATAATCTATCTTTAATATAAAGGTTTAATTTCTCCTGCATATTATTAAAAGCAAGAATGGTTTGCTTAACCTCTTCGGGACCTGATGGTGTCACTTCACTTAATTCACCTCGCGAAAATTTATTCGCTGCTTGCGATAAGCTTTTAAGTGGATTGGTAATACGTCGCAACATTAAACCGGTAATAACAATGACAGATATCAAAGTCATAAAAAGCGTCGGAAAAATTCTTTCAATCAGTACATAGGATGGCGGGCCAAGATTAAAATAAAAATTCAACCATACTTTATCGTCAAGCTGGGTACTGACATAAAGGTTGCTTTCACATAGTTCAGGTGTGAATGGTTGTTGCCGTACTGATTCACTATCATGCTTGCAATAAGCGCGACTCGACACTCTGCTCGTTACCGCAATACGCTCTAAAGAAATCTCCATGATATCGGCAAAGCGTTGTTGCAACTCAGGTAAATAAAACTCATCTTTTGTTCGCCAAGGTGAATCTGCTAATAGCACAGCCCTATCGGTATCCGTGATGGCACGTATTGCCAGATCACGCTGTTCCGGTGCAATCAAATTTAATAATTTCACTGAATTAGTTGTGCTTTCGAGTAGTAGCCGACGGTCAATAGCCGTTTGAATCGTGGCGCTATGATTATAAACGAGCAATAAGCTGATCACTTGACTAAGTACTACAGCAATCGTAAACAGTAAGGCTAGTTGCCACTGTGTTGCTTGTAGCCATCGCGGCATAGACCATTTCACAAGTGTTCTACCTCTACACTAAAGCGATAACCATCACCCCATACTGTGGTAATCAGCAGTGGTGTTTTTGGATCGCGTTCAATTTTGTGGCGTAATCGGCTCACCTGATTATCGATGCTACGGTCTAACGCCTTTGTTTCTCTGCCCTGACTTAAATCCAATAACTGATCGCGGCTTAACACCCGCTTAGGTCTTGATAAAAACACACTCAACAAAGCATATTCGGCAGAAGATAGTGGCACGATCACGTCGCTGTCATCGGTCAATTCTCGATGGTCCGTATCAAGTACCCATCGCTCGAACCTTAGTTTGGAACTGGGTAATTCTTCGCTGGGAGGCACGCTGTTAACCCGCCTTAATACAGTTTTAATCCGCGCTATAAGTTCACGAGGACCAAAAGGTTTACACAGATAGTCATCTGCACCCATTTCTAGGCCAATAACACGATCAGTCTCTTCTCTTAATGCGGTCAATAAAATAATAGGTATCGCACTGGTTTCTCTTAAGTGACGGCACAAACTTAGGCCATCTTCTCCAGGCATCATAATATCTAATACCACCAGTGATATTTTATTATCGGCGATAATACGACGTGCCTGCTGAGCATCCGCAGCCAACGTAACTCGATAGCTATGTTGCTGCAGGTGGCGTCTCAACAAATCACGAATATCTTGATGATCGTCAACAACGAGTATATGCGGACCAGTACTCATGTTTTATATGTACCTAAATTAAGCGAAGACCTAATGAAACTTTCCTTACCAAACCTATGCCTTACACAGTAGAGCCATTATAATGATTAAAATCTAGCCTTGTCCGCATATCTAAACAACGAATTTGTATCAAGTTGTCACAAATTACAGGTTGACACACTTTGATACAATTTAGCTTATTCCTGAAATATTT
>CALBVI010000227.1 GCA_937969395.1 uncultured Spongiibacteraceae bacterium
CTTAACATAAGCCAAATTTAAATTTTTTGTATATCTTAAATACGTCTCGTACTGAATTTTAAAAGGGTGCGGGACAGTTTCCTATAATCTCTTCTCCGGTTACCGGGTGATTAAAAATCAACTGACTAGCATGCAGCAATAGTCGTTCTGACATTGCTTTTGCCTGCTGGTGAGCATAAAAGTCACAGCCAAGAATAGGGTGGTTTATTTCAGCTAAATGCACTCGTAGCTGATGTGATCGTCCGGTGATTGGCGTTAACAGCAAGCGGCTTTGGTTTTTTTCTTGATTAGTCTCTAGCAATTCAATATTTGTTTGCGCGGATTTACCGTTTTCAAAATCAACCTTTTGCTTGGGGCGGTTCGGCCAATCGCAAATTAACGGTAAATCTATCAATCGCTGTTCTTCTTTTACCAACCCAAAAACAGTAGCGTGATATTGTTTTGTGACCTTTCGCTCGGCAAACAGTCGGTTTAGAGCTTTATGGCAATGCGTATTTAGCGCTACAACCATAATGCCCGATGTGTCCATATCTAAGCGGTGAACAATCAGCGCTTCAGGAAAGTCCTGTTGTACGCGTGTGATTAAACAATCTTTATTCTCAGGGTGTTTACCGGGTACTGAAAGTAAGCCTGAAGGTTTGTTCACTAATAATAATGTTTCATCTTGCCACAAGATTTCAACATCCTGTTTACAGAGAGGGACAATAAAGGGATTTTTTTCTAGCGTTTTGTTTGTCACGATTGGCTAATGATAATTATAACGTGGAACGGGATTTTAAAAGATATTCACTTTCTTTAATAGGGCGGCTATCGTTAAAAGCGAAGAAGCTATTTAAGTACTGCTTATGCTGCTAAAAGTTTAATATGCAGTCTTAGCAACAATACCTTTATAGGCAATCAATAGTTATCAATTATGACATTAAGTAGCTTTTCTAGGTTGAAGGGCTTGGCTAGGTGTTGATTCATTCCTGATTCAAGGCAGCGCTCGATCAGTTCCGGTAGCGCGTGCGCGGTCATGGCGCAGATTCTAATAGGTTTTAATTTGTCTCGTTGTTCGATCTCTCTGATAGCCATTGTGGCGGAAAACCCGTCCATTATCGGCATATCGCAATCCATTAGAATAAGATCGAAAGAGTGTTGATCGTTAGAGAACTGTTCTACTGCCTGCTTACCATTTTCCGCAATAATATAATTGGCTTCTAATTTATCGAGCATGGCGGCAGCGACTTTAATATTTACCGCATTATCCTCTACAAGCAATATATTCTTTTCAGTGCAAGATGAAATTACTTGGGCTGGATTATCAGCATGATTTTCATTTGAACTTTTCTGTAAAGGTAGGTCAACGGTAAAGGTTGACCCTTTACCTAGTGTGCTTTGGGCCGTTATTTTACCTTGAAAAAGTGTCGCTAGATCTCTACATATTGCCAAGCCAAGGCCGGTTCCGCCATAGCGTCTTGTTGTTGTTGGATCGGCCTGTTCAAATTGATTAAAAATAGTAGAGAGCAATTCTTTTTTTATACCAATGCCTGTGTCGATAACGGAAAAACGTAATAATACACTGTCGTCTTTGTCTTCTAATAACTTTACTTGGAAATCTATCGAACCTTGTTCGGTAAATTTTGCTGCGTTGCTAAGAAGGTTGTTAAAAATTTGATGCAGTCTGGATGAGTCAGCATTAAAGATATCGTGAATATTGTGATCAATGTGCTGCCTGATTTCAATTTTGCCGTTATATTGATATTGAAAAGGTGATAATGATTGTTTAATGAATTCTCGAAGGGAAAAGTTTACTGGGTCAAGTTTGATAGAATCTTGTTGGATTTTTGAAAAATCTAAAATGTCATTGATAACAGTCAGTAAGGTTTCGCCGGAATAAGAAATAATATCAAGATATTCTCGGTGCTGTGGGGTTAAATCCGCATCTTTTAACAATTCAGCCATACCTAATACAGCATTCATCGGCGTGCGAATTTCATGGCTCATATTAGCTAAAAATTCAGATTTTTTTGATGCAGCTATTTCCGCTTCTTCTTTAGCCTTTAATAGAGAATTTTCCAATTTTTTTCGCTCGGTAATATCCCTAATAGTGGCAATGGGAAAATCACCTTTTAAGGTGTTAATCGTTGTTAGTGATATTTCTACCGGTATCTCATGGCCTTGTTTTGTTACGATATTTAAATCATTTCTCTCCGCCGCCATGATTTTTGGGATTGTTGATTTATGGTAGTTCGCACGAAGATCGCTGTGTGTGCCACGATGAGCTTTAGGAACGAGCTGTTCTATTTTTAGCTTGAGCAATTCTTCTTCACTGTAAGAGAGAAGTGTGCAGGCTCTTTGGTTGCACCTGACAATATCGCCCTTAATGTTGACTTGAATAAGCGCGTCGGGTGAAAGTTCAAATAATTGCTGGCTTTCACTTAGTGCTTGTCTCAGTAATTTACTCTCTAGTTGTAAGTTTGTATTTGATACATGTTTATTGTTGGCAATAACTTGGGATAGCTGGTCGCCAAGTTCACCGGCGAATGATATGTCTTGAATACTCCATGTTCGAAATGTATTGCACTGCTCATTACAAATCACGCCGATTACTTCACCGGCAGAGCGAATACTGGCATCCAGTAAGGATTTTATTTTCGTTGGTATAAGATAGCCATCTTTAAGTTCTGTTGTACGCTTGTCAGTAAGCGCATTGTAGGCATCAATTGCTCGTCCTGTAAGTAAGGCGTCAAAGTAGAGTGGATAATCTTTAGCGTAGAGCGTAACCCCGTTGCTATGTTGCTTGGTCGATCTTTCATAAAGATAGAAAAGTTTCAATTCCGTTTTATCTTGGTTAAGCAGCCATACACTGCTGCGATCAATATCCAGTATAGAAACTGCGGCTTTAGTTGTTATTTTTACAAATTCTTCAATATTACCTGTTGCGATTGATTTACTGGTTGCAAGTTCGGTGATGGCGTTTTGTGCTTTGATTAGTTGTGAAGTTTGTTTTTTTTGGGGGGGCTCTTCGCTGGCAAAACCAACAATTTCAATTAATTGGCCTTTTTCATAAATACCTTGGCCCGATTCCCAGATTTTTTTAATAAAGCCACTTTTGCACTGAATACTATATTCAATGTAAAAACGTTTATGTTCAGTTAATGCTTTTCGTACTTTGGCACGTACGTTATCTCGGTCTTCCGGGATAATAATGTCGGTATAGTTGAGTTGATCATTGGTAAAAAACTCTTCAGCTTCGTAGCCTGTCATCACTTTTACTTGCGGGCTAACCTCAAGTATCGTCCAGTGTTCATCATTTAGGCAGCGGTATGCCATGCCAGGTAGATGCGCTAATATTTTAGAACTGCTGCCAGTATCGAATAAGGGGTTTTTCAAACTGATGCTCCATGCTAAAAGTCATATCTCATATTGCTAAAACGTATTTTTTATATAGGCTTGCAATAATAAATATAAACGCGTTTGAATGGTAAAAAGTTATTTAATATTATTCTAAGTAGTATATTAATTGATAGATTAAATAATGCGACTTTCTTAAATAGTAAGTCAGTCGCTATAAATTGACGATTAATATTAACGTAGTTTGCTTAATGCTACTACAGCTGTAAGTACTATTAAAAACCCTACTAACTGTATTGTTGTTAACGTTTCGTTTAATACGATGTTTGCAATAACCAAGGTTGATATTGGTCCTAAAGAGCCAATGGCGCCGGCTGTCGATGCGCCAACAGATT
>CALBVI010000228.1 GCA_937969395.1 uncultured Spongiibacteraceae bacterium
TGATTGGTAGCTCTCCTGCGTTCTCTATAATGCTAAGCAAGATCGCACGTGTTGGAACCACAAATGCATCAGCATTGTTGCTGGGCGAGTCTGGTACGGGCAAGGAACTGGCGGCAAGAGCCATCCACCTAGCCAGTGAAAGAAAAGACAGCCCAATGGTTACGTTAGAGTGCGCAGGCTTAACAGAGTCATTATTTGAAAGTGAATTATTTGGTCACGTCAAAGGCGCTTTTACCGGCGCGAACACACACAAGAAAGGTTTGGTTGAAATGGCCAATGGCGGCACCCTTTTTCTTGACGAGATTGGTGATGTACCGCAAGAACTACAAGTTAAATTATTACGATTATTAGAAACAGGAACCTATCGACCTGTGGGTAGCGCTGAAGTTAAAACATCCGATTTTCGTTTGATTTGCGCGACCCATAAAAACTTAGAAGATATGATTGAAGAAAAAATATTTAGAAGCGATCTCTATTATCGTATCAATGTATTCCCTATAGAAATGCCCTCTCTTGCACAGCGACGGGAGGATATTCCTGCTATTGCAAATGCCTTATTAACGCGAATAGACAATAACAATGAATACCAGTTAGTTGAATCGGCAATGAAGGTCTTATTGGATCACGACTATAAAGGCAATATCAGAGAGCTCCGCAATATACTTAATCGAGCAATCGTTTATGCAGACACAAATATTATTGATCGCAATGTCATCCAGCAATGCTTGGCTGTCAGCACAAGTAAACAACTCTCAAACGCTAATAGTCATTCAGTTGATTTAAAAACATTAGAAATAAATTATCTAAAATCATTAATGGAAGAATTTTCCGGCGACAGAAATAGCGTTGCAAAAATCGCAGGTATTAGCGTTAGATCGCTATATAGAAAACTAGGGTAATAATTCAAATAAAACCCAATAGTGGTGCAAGTACTTTTTTAAAGTGAAGCCCTTATTTTAAATGGCGCACTGATCACCTATCAAAGCTTCGACGATTCAAAAATAGGGAGCAGACAGTAAAAAGCCCGAGACAATCAAAACCATGTGATCATCTCGGGCTTAAACTGAATAATTTAACGTAGAAATTTTACTCTTCGGTTAAATCCTCACAGTTGTATGGTTCCCAAGGAAGATCAGAAACATAGACCGTGCTTTGTCCTGAATTGGCCTGCCCTGGTTTCCAGTACTTAGTATCATCAGCCGTATAAGCAATTGTCAGTTCGCCTTTTTCCTGATCTACCGTGATTTTTTCAATAACACGATATTCATCGCTAGTGGCACCAACAGGGAAACCAATAGTATCGACAACTAATACATCATCTTCCCAGTGACCAATAGAGTGACCGGCAAAAGAAGGCTCGATAGTCTTAGGATGTTCTTTCATATTCATATGAATAGTACGAACAGTATCCATGAAACCATATTTCATAGTGATTTTGTCTTTCTCTTGTGTGATCAAATTAGCATGCTGATCAAAGGTCCAATCAGAAAAGAAATCTCTTGGTGCGCAATCAAGGCGACCAACAACATTATTATTTGTTGCGGTTTTAGCCAAAGCGGCCGCTGCTGCTGCACCTGCTTCAGTTAATTGCTTAGCAGCACCGCCGCGTCCGCCACGTCCACCAGCAGGAGGACCACCGCGGCCACCTCTAGCTTCACCATCACTTGGAGGACCACCACGGCCACCTTCACCACCACGACCAGGAGGACCACCAAGATAGCTCGCCTGTTCTGACGTATCAGCGAGTAGTTGATTGGCTGCCCAGTCACCAGCAATATTAGGATCTCCCCATGCTGTAGTCGCTGCGCGATCTATCTTAACTTCGTTTTTGTTTTCTTCAATTTGATCATAGCGATTTAAAACAACATCATCGCCAAGCGTAACGGTTTCAACATAACAACCGGTATCACTTTTACGTGAAGCGATACCTTCTACACGGATCGGCTTACCAGCTTCAAACATATCGGCAGTCCAACCAGAGCGCTTCATGACGTTTGCAGCACGCATCTCACAGTACCAGTTCTCAACTTCACCACTTTCAGTCGTTACATCAAAATAGACGTATGAATGAGGATTTACAAAGCGAAGCTTGGTGATGACGCCCGAAACATCTACAAGTTTACTAACGTCAAAAGAGCTGTTATGACCATGATGAGCCAATACACTTCCAGAAAGTGTTGCAGCTGCTGTGGCCACTGTCGCCAAAGCGAGTAATTTTTTCATTCTAGTTATTCCTCTATTTAAAGCTTTTTAAAATTGTTGCTAATTCGCTAATTATTATTTGTCCGGCGCATAGTAATTGAAAAAAATTGAGACTACTTACAAATGAAAAAAAATGACGAAGAAATCCTCATTGTGTTCACATTACATAGACGCTATTAAAATACTCACATTGCGGTACACGAATTAACAAATAATAAATTAATGTCCCATTATTTTTTTAGTGATAAATAAAACACCCTCTTCTAACTATTTAACTCTAGCTTTTGAAGCGAGCGCATAAACATTAATTTATTTGTATAACTATTACCTTGATCTAGGTTATAGGTAATGGGATATAAATTTTTTAGCTTAAATTAATCTAAGCTATAAAATATTTGGAAGAGTCAGTCAGAAATGTGTCTGAAATAAGGCGGCGCAAGAGCGGGTCAATTTAGAGGACCTAAATTTCAATGGGTCAAGGTATAAACCATATAATTAACACCTAGGCGAAACGCATCAGTAGCCGGCCCAATT
This sequence comes from uncultured Spongiibacteraceae bacterium, assembly GCA_937969395.1. Lineage (GTDB taxonomy): Bacteria > Pseudomonadota > Gammaproteobacteria > Pseudomonadales > Dasaniaceae > Oceanicoccus. Next base: position 2,737 of record CALBVI010000228.1, read on the forward strand.
GGTGTTCCCGGTTCATCAAACCAGTCCCAAAAATTCATCAGGTCATTATTGTGCCCCGCTACCATCACAACATCGCCGGCATCATTAAACATACCGTAATAAACGGTATAACCGCCGGGCACATAATCATCCATGGCGTGTAAATCTTCAAGTTCAAAATGCGCGCGAAAAATTGGATGCGAAATATCTAACGGCACCCAGTCACGATTAGGAAAAGCACGACGTACTTGCTGCCGCATATTACCTAGCTGTTCTGGGCCATCAAAATCGTCCAATAAAACGAAGCCACCACGATTAATAAACTCACGTAAATTAATGACTTCTAATTCAGTCAGCTGCATTTCACCGGGCTCGGAAATATAGGCAAAGGGATATTCAAAAACTTCTTGACTGCCAAGCTCAACCCACCGATAAGATTGACTCTGAATATCAATATCGGTTGCTTCGCTAACAAATTGACCGAGGTTTTGGTCGGCACTGGGATAGTTATGCGCCCAACCAAAGCCACCAAACCAGCCGTTGTGACCAAAACGCCAACGCGCCATCACAACTTCAGTGTTAGGTGGATTATTTTGCTCTGTATTCCAACGTCCGCCTCCTCGCTGAGAGTTAGCACTAAGTGAAAAAAAACTCATAAAAACAAACACAGAAACATTAACAACTATCAATATTAGTATTTTATTTTTACTCATTGTCATCACTTAACCGCCGATAATATTCCGCAACGGATTCTTTATATTCCAAGGGAACAATCGCCGGGTTGCCACTACGCACGCGATTATTATCATTGCTCAAGCCTTTTTCAATCGACTGTTTTAGCTGCTCTAACAGCGCCAAATTACGATTGAGTTCCACTTGATTATTAAGGTCACCATTAAGCCCTGCATTTTGTAATTCACGGACAATTTGCTGAATATCATTTATTCGGTTTTCACTAACACCTCGCGCTCTTAATTCACGCGGCAAACCACCCAGGCGCTCAGTAAACTGCCCCAATTCAGTTTCGTTATCAGCAATCGCTGCATCTGCGCCATTACCCCAGCCATTCCATGCGGCGTTAGCCTCACCGCCGCCGGTACCTTGACCCTGTCCTTGCGCAAGCTCCTG
>CALBVI010000229.1 GCA_937969395.1 uncultured Spongiibacteraceae bacterium
ATTCGCGCAGCTGTTATTAATTCGCAATGATCGGCAAATTCTTTGTTTAAAGCACGACCTACCTGCCCCGTAACCCCAGTTAGGAGAATTTTTTTTCCTATTAAATGGTTAAACATATGTAGGCAACTGGTCTTTTGTTAAATTTTTAAGTTGAATTCCCATTTTATCTTTACCAGACAATTGTGGCATATTTACCGGCCAGGGAATTGCCAAATCAGGGTCATCCCAAGCGATACTCATTTCACCTTTAGGGTTATAAAAATCTGTGCACTTATAAGAAAATAATGCAGTATCAGAAAGCACCACAAAACCGTGCGCAAATCCAGGAGGCACATAGAACTGTTTTTTATTTGCTTCTGACAGACACACTGCCTCCCAGCACCCAAATGATGGAGAGCCACATCTAATATCAACAGCAACGTCATACACCTCACCTTGCAGCACTTGCACCAGTTTTCCCTGTTCCATCGGCTTTTGAAAATGCAGTCCTCTTAAAATATTTTTGCGCGAGAAGGAAAGGTTATCCTGCACGAAATTCTCAGTTATGCCGGCATCACGATAACACTCTTCATTGTAGGTTTCGAGAAAGAAGCCACGCTCGTCACCAAAAACTTTTGGCTCAATAACAAACAATCCATTAATACTTGTTTCTACAATATTCATATTTTTTACTCTATATTCTTATCGTTTATAGATGTTCGGCAGCCGTTGTAGATATTGACCATACTTGGTTTTTTTATACCTTTCAGCTAATTCCATCAACTTTTCGGTATTTATCCAGCGATTGTAATAAGCAATTTCTTCTGGACACAAAACCATTAATCCCTGACGCTTATGAATAGTTTCAATATAATTGGCAGCCTCCAAAAGTGAATCATGGGTACCCGTATCAAGCCAGGCACTACCTCTACCAAGATCTTCTAGTCGTAAAGTTTTATCTGCCAAATACAATTTATTAAGATCCGTGATTTCCAATTCACCACGACTGGATGGCTTTAAGCTTTTGGCAAATTCGACTGCCCGCTCATCGTAAAAATATAACCCTGTCACAGCATAATTGGATTTTGGCATTTCAGGCTTTTCTTCAATAGACAACACATCTCCTTTATCATTTATCTCAGCCACACCATAGCGCTCAGGATCACCCACCCAATACCCAAAAATTGTTGCACCACTTTGCTGAGCACCCACTTTACTAAGCAGATCAGTCATGCCATGACCATAAAAAATATTATCACCCAAGATTAAACATGAAGGTGAACCACTTAAAAAATCCTCAGCTAAAATTAAGGCCTGAGCCAATCCGTTTGGAGATTTTTGCACAACATACTCAAAACTTATGCCCCAATCGGAACCGTCCCCTAAAACTTTTTTAAACTGAGCTTGATCGTGGGGCGTTGTAATAATCAAAATCTCTTTGATACCTGCAGACATCAATGCTGCAATAGGGTAGTAAATCATTGGCTTGTCATATACAGGCATTAACTGTTTGCTAACCCCTAACGTTAGAGGATGCAAGCGAGTACCTGACCCTCCAGCTAACACTATACCTTTACGCGATTTATTCATTTAGCTTTCCACCCATACGCTGCAAGCGATAACTCCCATCTAAAACATTATGCCACCATTCTGGATTTTCAAAATACCATTGAACGGTTTTTCTTATACCGCTTTCAAAGGTTTCTGCTGGCACCCACCCAAGCTCACGTTCAATTTTTCCAGCATCAATTGCATACCGGCGGTCATGCCCTGGCCGATCTTTAACAAACTCTATTAAATCTGTATATAAATTGACGCCTTTAGGTTTTTCAGGCGCTAATTCTTCTAGCAATTCGCACACTGTATTGACGACTTCAATATTTTTCTTTTCGTTATGGCCGCCAATATTATAGGTTTCGCCAACTTCGCCTTCAGTTACAACTTTATAAAGCGCACGCGCATGGTCTTCAACATGCAGCCAATCACGAATTTGCGAACCATCACCATAAACAGGTAATGACTTGCCATGAATAGCATTCAAAATAATATGAGGGATTAATTTTTCTGGGAAATGATAAGGCCCATAATTATTAGAACAGTTAGTGATAACAATCGGTAATCCAAATGTACGGTACCAAGCCCTCACTAAATGATCAGACCCCGCCTTGGATGCAGAATAAGGAGAGCTAGGTGCATACGGCGTCGTCTCTAAAAATAAATTGTCATCACCGTCTAAGTCGCCGTAAACCTCATCGGTTGATATATGGTGAAAGATGAAGTCAGATTTACGCACATCACTCAATCCCTCCCAATAAGCTCTAGCTACCTCTAACAAATTATAGGTACCAATAAGATTAGTTTGTACAAACTCACCGGGACTATCTATTGATCTGTCTACATGAGATTCAGCCGCCAAATGCATAATTTTATCTGGCTGAAACGCCTGAAATACATCCTCTAGAGCCGCACGGTCACAAATATCAACTTCCGCAAACTGGTAATTTGCCGAACTGGAAACCTCAACCAATGACGAGAGATTACCAGCATAAGTAAGCTTATCGAGATTTAAAACTTTATCTCCCGTATTGCTGAGAATATTTCGGATTACGGCACTACCGATAAAACCTGCCCCACCCGTTACTAAAATTTTCAATGACAATCCTCTCTACTCTAAAAATATACTTTCGAAACTTCAATCGAAAACACTTGCTGCATATTGCATCGTGTGCAACCTAGCATAGTGCTCCTTTAGGTCAAGCAAATCATTATGCTTGCCCTGCTCTACAATTTCACCCTGATCCATAACCACAATCCGATCAGCCTTCTCAATCGTCGATAATCGATGTGCAATTACAATAGTCGTTCTTCCTTTCATTACAGCATCTAACGCATCTTGTATATTACGCTCAGACTCAGTATCCAGCGCCGAAGTCGCCTCGTCCAATATCAATATCGGCGCATCTTTTAATAATGCTCTGGCTATAGCTATACGTTGACGCTGCCCACCTGAGAGTCTGGTGCCATCCTCACCAACGAGCGTATCCATACCCTCAGGTAATTGATTAATGAAATCTAATGCATTGGCCTCTACCGCAGCTTTTTTTATCGCACCCGCATCGACATTAGATAACTGACCATAGGCGATATTATTAGCAATAGTGTCATTGAATAAAATAACCTGCTGATTAACTAACGCAATTTGCCGGCGCAAGCTTTCTATTTTTAAATCACCAATATCAACACCGTCAAAAGTTATACTACCTTCTGAGCAGTCATAAAAGCGCAATAACAAACTAGCCAGTGTGGACTTCCCGCTACCCGATTTACCAACAATCGCAATAGTCTCTCCAGGCTCTATCAATAAATTAATATCACGCAGAACCTGCTTGCCAAACTCATAACTGAAATTAATATTTTGCAGTTCAATGCGACCGGTGACACGCTCAATTGATATTGACCCATCATTTTCTTCAAAAGGAGAATCGAGCTGTTCGAATACAGAACCTGCTGCCGCAATACCGCGCTGAATAACCGAATTGACTTCACTTAACGATCTTATTGGCTTAGCAATAAGACCCGCTGCGATAACGTAGGCCACCAAGTCACTGGTAGATGCACCGCTTTTTTCAGCCATGTAAAGTACAATAAACATTACGCCCGCCATTGCTAACGCCACAATCAATTGCAACACAGGAGTTTGAATAGCTTGTACTTTACTAAATTTCAATCCCTGACGAGTATTTTCATTACTTGCCGCATGAAAGCGATCTTTTTCATAGGGCTCACCGCCATAACTTCGAACCAACTTATATCCCTGAATACTTTCATTGGCGATATGAGTAACATCCCCCATACTCGCTTGCATTTTCTCACTAACACGCCGAAAACGTTTGCTGGCATAACCAACCAAAACACCCAATATCGGCGCAATTAAAATAAAGATCAGCGTTAACTGCCAGTTTTGCCATAACAAATACCCAAGCAGCACTATAACCGTAAAGCCATCACGAAAAATGATTTTAATCGCTTGAGATGCCGCCTCGCTCATCTGAGTGACATTATAGGTAATCATCGACACCAACTCGCCGGAATTCTTTTTATCATGATAACTACTGGGCAGTACTAATAGATGATCAAACAACTGCTTACGCACGTCATTAACTACGCCCAGCGCGACCTTAGCAAGAAAGAAATTACCGCTAAAATATCCCATACCACGTACTACGCTGATCCCAACCCCTGCCAGAGGCACAAGGTAAATTAAATCAGCATTCTGGCCTTCAAGACCATCAATGAAATACTTTACTAATTGAGCAGCCGCAGCCTGAGTACCAGCATAAGCAGCAAAACCCACCATACTGATAAGAAAGAAAAGCCTATAATTGGCCGAATAACCAAGCAATCGCTTATATATCGACCACGTATCATTGCTTGATGAAGGCTGACTGACCGTTGACATTATTACTCTTAATTAAAAATCCATTAGCAACTTAATTATCGATACTATCAATGAAGCGGCAAATTAAGGCACTTAAATAAAAACTGACCGCATTATACGGCATTCATTACAGTATTTGTTAAAGTCTTTATACTTTAGTAGACGCCAAACAGGGAGCAACTCACTATTTCTTACACAAACTTTATCAAAGCTGTAAAACAGTCTTCATAATCTCAGCTTAAAATCTGCCCGATACTTTTATTCACGCCTTCACGCGGGGTGATTATTGACAGTCTTGGAGACAAAACCTAAGCCTCAGCAATGATAAAATCGCTGTAGCCATCAACGCGCTCGCCACAAATTCAACGACAACCCTTCAATCAACCGTGCCTGTTGGTTATACCGAATGCAACCAACAACAGACTGGTTTTGACACGATCATTTCCTATCCCGAACGCCTTCGAGGATGTATAGCCCCACATGACAACCTTCACTCTTCACCCATTATTATTGGCGAAGACTCAAACTAGGGTCGTAAATTTGAGATATCATTTCTCTAATTAAAAACCAGAGCATTGAAACAATTATTCATGAGCCAGAATCCAAAGAAGATGTATTTGCTGACTCAATCGTCGTACACGACTTAGACACATTTGAGGCATCAGCTGAAAATCGTAGTGGCCAATCGACGCTCCGACAATCTATCAGGTATCGAAGAAAGGGGTTATGCCTGTGATTTATTTGGCGGCGACCAAGGCAGCAACAATCATCAAAACTACTTAAGCATAAAACACTAGCAGCCAGCCTGCTTATATAATTTTTGCTTGCCGTCTGGCTGGGTTTTAAAACGTTTGTGCACCCACATATATTGCTCAGGAGCCTGCCTAACGGCCTGCTCTATCGTCTGATTAACAATGCGAGCATCTTCCGTTTCATCACCCGAGGGGAAATTAGGCACTTCAGATATCTCAATGGTGTAGCCTAAATTATCTTTATTACGCTGATGGCGCACCATCAACATCGGCGATTGATTCATCGCAACAAATTTCGTAGTAGCGGTAATAGTTGCTGCCGTCTGACCAAAGAAAGGCACGAACACCGAGCCTTTCTCACCAAAGTCTTGATCGGGCGCATACCAAATACAGTGATTATCTTTTAATCGACGCAGAACATCGCGAATTCTTTTGCGATCGATCACCGAAGTGAAACGACTGCGCTTAGTCCGTATCACATAATCCATAAGTGCGTTGTTATGCTTACGATACATACAATGCACTGGCGCACCATAATAACTAATTAATACGCCGCCCAAATCTAAATTACTGAAGTGAGCGCCAAGTATGATTACTCCACGCCCCTGCGCCAAAGCTTTATCTAGGATGTCTTGACCGATAACTGTAGTGCGTTTTTTAAAGGCTTCGATATCCCCCCAGTATGCCCAAGCAGTCTCTACAAACCCCATGCCATTAGCGCGAAAAATATCTTTAACGAATGCTTTTTGCTCTTCAGGATTTTTTTCAGGGAAACAAAGACGAACATTAACCTCAGTCACTTTGCGACGCTTTTTTATTAAATAATAAAGCAACATGCCAAAACCACTGCCTACTTTTAAGCCTAAAGCAAAAGGCAGCGCGCCAAAAAACCGAAGAATGCCGAGCAGTATCCACGTAACCCAATACTTTGGTGCGAGAAAATCCTTCCAATTTTCCGCTGCATCACTCAAAGCAAAGTCTCCAGCCGATGAATAACTTGCTCGGGGCCTAAATCACGCAGACACTTCAACGGATTTTCTTTCTCAGTTAATGGGCATTCACGCTTAAAACAAGGTCCGCAATCAACACTCAATTGCTCGACAACGACATTATCACTCAGTGGCGGGGTAAAACTGGGGGAAGTAGAGCCATAAACAACAGCAAGTGGCCGACCTAAAGCGGCGGCAATATGCATCAAACCCGAATCGTTACTCACCACTACACTGGCATGCGACAGAATGTCCACAGCTTCAGCCAAGGCAGTCTCCCCTGCTAAGCTAGTGCAATGCAGCTGTTGCTCCACTGTTAATAAATTTTTAATTTGATTCGCAACTTGCTGGTCATTGGCTGAACCAAACAATGCGACCTGCCAACCTTGATCAATAAAATGCTGCGCTACTGCTGCATAATGTTGCTCAGGCCAACGTTTGGCGGGACCAAACTCTGCGCCGGGACACAACGCCAATAATGGCTGATCTACTTTCAATGCGTATTTTTTTAACAGCCCTTCAATTGAAGCCGAATCAATTTGTAATACAGGCCGCGGACATTGTTCGAGAGCTGGAACTGGCGCATCGGCGGATAATGCCAACGCGACAAAACGCTGCACCATTAAAGGATAACTTTCTTTATTCAATAATCGAATATCACTCAATAATCCAAAACGCATCTCACCGCGCCAACCGGTTCGTTCGGGAATATTTGCAAAGAATGGCACCAGTGCTGACTTTAATGAGTTGGGCAAGACAATGGATTGATGATAATTTTCTTCAGCTAAGGTTTTACCCAGTTGATACCGCATACCAATATTCAACTTGCCATGACCCACCGGCATACTAATGCCGCGTCGCACCTCAGGCATCCGCTCAAGAATGGGCAAGCTCCAAGCGGGCGCAAGCACATCGACAATACAATTGGGGTGATCTTGCTGCAGAGCAATAAATAACGACTGCGCCATAACCATATCGCCAACCCAGGACGGACCGACGATAAGAATTTTTTTATTATGCTCAGCCATTATTTATTCGATTTTTACTGTTTCAATTTTACTGCTTAAATTTTTAATGAACGATAAATAATTCAATCGCCCAGTTACTTCGCCACTGATGACAGCCAATCCATATTTTGCGAGCGGCGACCCTTAACCGCATCAAAATACATGGTCTGTAATTTTTCAGTAATGGGACCACGATCACCGGCACCGATCTTGCGACCATCCAATTCACGAATCGGTAACACCTCAGCCGCTGTGCCGGTAAAGAACGCCTCATCCGCAACATAAACTTCATCGCGAGTAATACGCTTTTCGCGAACTTCAAGACCGAGTTCCTCAGCAAACGAGAAAATCGTGTTACGCGTAATACCATCTAAACAACTGGTTAGCTCAGGGGTAAAGATGATGCCATTGCGAATA